>DAHXMP010000227.1 GCA_027371665.1 Bacteroidota bacterium
GTACCAGGTATGGATGTTTTCAAACTGGGATTTCGTTCAGAAAAATTTGTTGATTTTCTTAAAAGAGCTGCCATACCAGCTTGGATTTATAGGAATAGCGACTTTTATTCTGGGGATATATTCTGTTTTCAGGATATCACGTGCATTTTCCTGGTTTTTTATCTTTTTGATTGTCTTCAATCTTGTATATACACTGAATTATTCGATAAATGATATAGATACATATTTCCTGTCTGCATTTATATCATTTATCCTGGTGTCCGGAATTGGTTTGCTTACAATGGCAAAGAAATACAGGAATTTAATTCCCTTATTTTTTTTATTGCCTCTGCTTTCCATTGTTCTGAATTATGAAAGCAGTAATGAATCGGATAATGTGCTCGTGCCTGAATACACAAAAATAATGGTCAGCGGACTGGAGCCGGATGCAATCATAATCTCTTCGCAGTGGGACTATTTCTGTTCTGCCTTTTGGTATTTGCAGAGGATTGAAGGATACCGGAGGGATGTCGTTATGATAGACAAGGAACTTTGCCGCAGGACATGGTACATCGAACAGTTTACTCTATGGTATCCGGATGTGGCGAAAAAATCAGGGGAAGAAATCAAGTCATTCGGTAAAGAGCTTGAGCTTTTCGAATCCGGCGAACCCTATAACAACGAGATAATCCAGGAACGTTTCATTAAAATGTTTAACAGCATCATTGATAAAAATTATGATAAGAGGCCTGTCTATATAACGATGGATATTCTCAATACCGACCCGGATATAGGAAAGGCATATAATAAAGTCCCACAGGGATTTGCACTGAAGTTGGTAAAGGGTATGCCGATACTCCCGGATACGATTAATCCGGCAAAATTAGACAGGTTTATTGCTTCGCTTAAGGTGAGTGAAGGATTTTTTGTTGACGGGATAAGAACCGTAACAGCAGTAAATATTGCAAATCTCGGCCGATATGCTATGTTTACGCACAGGCCCGAAGATGCAGAAAAAGATTTTCGGTTAAGCCTGAAAATTGACCCTGAAAATGAAGAGGCTATTCAAGGTATGAGACAGCTTGGTAAGTAAATTTAGGACAATACAATTAGTCGTTAACCAAGATTTAATAGAAGAAAGAAGATAGAAGAAAGAAAATACAAAATAGATGGCTTGTGTTGTCCTAAATTACGTTGACTTTTGATTCAACAAAAAGGAGGTAAGAATATGGACAACAACAAGAAGAAGAGAAAACAACTTTATTATCCAAGACAAAGAAGGATATTCAGCAAGGAATTAAAGAAGAAATTAGTGGAGTAAATCGAATTCAAAAGGTTAAAGGTGAGAGAAGTCGTAAATTTGTAACAGATTTTATAATTCCATTATTTAATTTCGATTAATTATTCTTAATCTTAATAATACAAGTAAATTGGCACGTCTATTGCAATGTACTTTCATATAAGTTTTTTGTGTATAGTTATATATATTTTTAGTCATGAGTTCAAATGTTTTAAAAGCAGGATTAATTTTATTAGCTTCAGCCGGACTGCTCCTGATAAATATGAGAGGAAAGAAAAGCGTTGACAAGCTGAAAAATTATTTTGAGAAATGCAATGTAAGAACAGGTAAAGCCAAATTCGAGCCCGAGAAAATCAACTTCTGTTGATTGGCAGGTCATGAAGAAGAATTTCTACATATTTCTTATTGTCGCAGTATTTGCAGTATTGATATCCGGATGCCAGCCAAGCCTCCGATTTGTAACACGAAATTCAACATCTCAGAAAGAAACAACAGAAAAGCCTTCATTGACAATCGAAGAAGCAATAAAGGGAGAGAAACTGACTCCATTAAAAAACACGATTTTAAGCGAAGCCGAAAAGTGGCTCGGAACGCCTTATTGTTATGGCGGGAGCTCGCATGACTGCACGGACTGTTCGGGATTTGTCCTTAACATATTTCTTGCTGCCGGAATTAAGCTGCCCCGTACTGCGGAACAGCAATTTTTTTATGGGAAGGATATTAATGATTCGGACAAAGATACCGGAGACCTGGTTTTCTTCCGGGACAAATCCAGAATCTCACATGTCGGTATTTACCTGGGCAATAATGAATTTATTCATGCATCAACTTCAAACGGTGTAGTCGTTCAGTCAATAGACGACGATTATTACAAAAACCATTATGCAGGAACAAGACGAATTATTCAATAGTGTAAGTCAAATTTCCCTGACAGTGAAAAAATTTTTACACACAATTTTTTAATCCAGTGACTTTTGCCTGAGAATTTCGTATAAAATTATTCCCGCAGAAACGGAAGCATTAAGAGATGATACTCTGCCTAACAAGGGAATTTTAATAATGTAATCGCATTGTTTCAGGACTCCATGCCTTAAACCTTGACCTTCACTTCCAATTAAAATAACGAGGGGCTGATTGTAAATTTTGTCGGTATAAATTTTATCTCCGGAAGAATCGGAGCCGATTATCCAGAATCCGTTTTCTTTTAAAGTTATTAATGCTTGTGTAAGGTTAATGACTTTAGCCAACGGAATATGTTCCAGGGCTCCGGCAGATGCTTTTACCGCGGCAGGAGTAACGGGTGCGGAGTTTCTTTCGGGTATAATTAAACCCTGCATACCAGAACATTCTGCGGAACGCGCAATGGCTCCTAAATTATGAGGGTCGGTTATCGAGTCGAGAGCTATTAAAACGGGTTTATCGGTTTTTTCAAAACCAAGCCTTATTAATTCATCGAGGCTGTAAGAAAAAAAATGCCTGATAACAGCGATGACGCCCTGAGATTTAATTCCATTACCGATGAATTGTTGTTCGAGTTGGGAAAATTTCCTTCTGTCGAGATTAGAGCATGGTATTTTTTTCTTTTTGGAGAGTGAATATATTCGGTTAATAGAATCACCCGCGGTTCCGAAGCTGATGTATATCTTCTCGATTTCCCGTCCGGAAGCAAGAGCTTCGAGGACGGGATTTCTGCCAAAAATATAATCGGGATTTTCGGAAGGTGAATTTGATTCTATCTTCCGTTGTACTTTATACCTTTTATTATCCATGAGGGAGCCGTTTTTTTCTTAAGATATGTGTCGAAAAATTGTTTCATTCTAATAGCATAGTCAAGTTTATCCTCGAATTTCTGAGGATGGTGCGGCTCGTTTCGGTACTCGAGCATAATACATTCTTTGCTCAGCCGCCTGAGAGAAAGATAAAGCTCAATTCCCTGCTGCCAGGGTACAGCATTGTCCAGGTCACCGAACATAATTAACAGGGGAGTTTCGATTTTCTTAGCCTGGAATACAGGAGAATTGTTAATATAATTACTGAGGGAGTCCCAGAGGTCACCACCAATCCTGCTTTGTTCGTGTTCATACTGGAATTCCCTTGCCAGGCCTGATTCGAGGCGGATTTCATTGTAAGAGCTTGTCATATTTCCTACGGGAGCCCCTGCCACAGAGGCGGCAAACATATTAGTCTGTGTTATCATAAAAGCCGCTTCATAGCCGCCCCAGGAATGACCCTGTATTCCTATTGCCGTTGAATCTGCAATGCCGTCTTTGATTAATTTTTTCACGCCGGGAACAACGCAATCCACAGCATTAAATCCGGGGAAACCGGTTTTATATTTGATATCAGGCATAAAAATAACATATCCGTCTCCGGAGTAAAGCGGGTAACAAGGGCGGTGGTTTATCCTGGGAGTCATAAAGACATTAAAGTAATCGGAAAACCTTTCATAGATATAGACAAGTACGGGATAACGCTTTGACGGGTCATAGTTATCCGGTTTAATTACATAACCCTGGAGGGAGTCTCCATCGTAGCTTTTCCAGGAGACGAGTTCTGCTTTACCCCAGAGATAATTCTCAACCTGGGAATTATAGTCCGTAATTTTCCGCGGATTTTTGTATAGAGAATCAGTTACCCATAAGTCTGGAAACATATCATATTTTTCTTTAGTGAAAATCATCTTGTCTGAATTTTTTGCTTTGGCAATAAGATTTATTTTGGAGTCTTCACGAAGCATTTCTTCGAGGCCGAGCATATCGAAAGTAACACGGTAAATACCCTGGTACTTTTGTTTCTCGCTGAAACCTTCTACCCAAAGAGTTTCCGTCGGCTTATAGTATTCCCTATCAGGTTCGAGGTTGACAGCTCTGAAAATGAGCCTGTTTAGCCTGCCGTCGGCGGCTGTTTGATTAACATAACTGAAACCGTAAGTTGTGTAAAACCTCCAGATGTCATATTTGTCATAAATCAGAATTGAATTATCGTTTTCCATCCATCCGGCAATGCCATAGCTTGGAGGTTCTGTGGGCTGGTCGAAATCCTCGTCATAGAAATTGGCTTTGGTTTCTCCGGTAAGGTTAATCGTGGAATCGAGAGTGTTATCGTATAAGTACCAGATTTTTTTCTGAAAGTACAGGATATATCTGCCTAATGGAGAGATGTAGGCATTTTCCCATATTTTTTTTGCTATTCTTTTACGTGCACCGGTACGAAGGCTAACGGAATAAAGGTCCCTGGCACCTTCGCCTTCCCAGGTTGATTCAACGAGATAGGGCTTATAGTTATAGCCTATTGTAAAGTTGGGATTCTGAGCGAAAAGAACTTTTGAGAGACTGTCGTCGGCAAGTTGTAAATAAGATTTTGTATCGAGGTCGTAAACGGCAAGGAATGTGCTGTCTTTGTTTTCTTCACACCACTTTTTCTCATTTGATTTTATCCTGGAATCATTCCAGTGCCAGACATCGAGTTCAGTTTTCTTCAGAATAGTATCAATATTATAAAATGAAGAGTCGTTGAATTTAACATCTGATTTTTTATAACAGGTGTCTTTACCGGGTTTCAACCCGAAGAATATCCTGTGACAGTCTTTTGACCACCTGAGCTTGTTTTTAAAAGGAATAAACCAATCTTTCGGTAGACTGTCGGTAGGGATAATAACAGAATTTTTTTTGGTTATAAAATCCCACATATTTAGTGAACATGAACCGGGGCTTCCGTCTTTTTCTCTATTTGCTGAGATGAAAGCAAGGTTTGTTGTCTTTGTTGACCAGGAAATATCAGAGAATAAATTACTGTCAGAATCAGAAGCTTTAAACGGAAAAAAGAAATTTCCGGCTAAGTCAATAATATAGACAGCGTTCTTCTTTGAAGATGAATCTGTTACAATATATGCAATATATTTTGACAGGCTGTCGAATGCAAATTCCGTAACGTTTGGAAATGTAAGCTCAGAGCCAGATTGTAAGTGCCTGAGGAACATATTTGTTCCTTTAATTAATTTATTTTCGGATTCTTTTTTATTATGATTTGTATCGTAAAGCTTGTATGCAAGCCATTTTGAGTCGTTAGAGAATGAATATTTTTCTACATTATCGAATTTTTCGATTTTTCCTGTAGATGTATTCAAGATGCCCATACCTTTTTTAGGCTTGTTGTCTTTATCGGCATTTTCATAATCAACTGCATTTGGAGTTATAGTAAAAAAAACCCAATCACCCGATGCGGTAAAGACAGGCTTTTCGGCACCCGAAATATGAAAATTAACCGAATCGGCATCGGTTGACTGAATAACAATGTCTGGATTGCCCCGGTCAGGAACTGTAGTGAAAGCTACAAACCTTCCGTCATCTGATATCACGGTGCCATGCACAGAGCGAAATTTCATAATATCGCCGAAGGTCATAGGCTTTTTGTTTTTAGCGAAAGAAGATAAACTGCCGGGAAGCAAAAGAATGAAAACGAGCAGGAACAATGATGCAAATCTTATTTTATTTTTCATAGTTTATGGATATTAGTTTAACAATTTCAATTTTCGCAGAAAGTTCAAATTAATAATTAATAGAAGGATAATAAACCGAAAAATTTTATAAGATGACTCCGGGTAAATTTACAGTCTTGAAAAGCATTTGCAGATAAGGCTTTTGGAAATACCACATTAACATCATGCCATAATATAATAAATTTTTAAATAAAATTTGATTGATAAATCAAGTGTCATTATTTATCAATAAAAAAAAATAAATTATTATGATAATAATTTTGAACATTGATAATTATAACATAGAATTTACCACAGCAAAATTAAAGCTTCAAAACAATGTAAAAATATATTTAGGGTTAGTTTATGAAATATCAAGTATTGAAAATACTTTATTATTGAAATACAAAAAATTTTTTAATTCGTAAGTCAATAATTTATAAACAATTTAAAAAAAGTGCAAAGAACATAAAATTACTGACAATAAAAATCATTTGCATTTTTCTTTTTTTTTTCATTATTTAATATCTCGAAATTGGCGATAAAGGAATAAATCGTTAAATTTTTTGTTAATTTCAAGAGTTTGTTGAGAGCAAATAGAAAAAAAATTTAAAAAAAATGAAAATATTTTGAGACCTTTTTGGCTTTCATGTGTCATTTATGGATAGGGATGGTACGCTTTTTCAAAAACAATGTGAAAATTTATGTTAAAGCAGGTGTGGAAGCGGGATTTGAAAAAATTTTTTTATTTAATAAATTTGTTTACAATTCAACGGAGGAAAAATGTTTAAAAAAGTTACTTACTCAGTACTAACCATAGCTATGCTTTTACTGCTGGCATTTGCGAGCATAAAGGCAGATATGGGACCGACACCGATGGGGCCATATAATTATGGAACCTATTATGGATACGGTAATTATGCCTATTACTTTACAGCTAATCGAGATTTCTGGATAACACGCGTGCATGTTCCAAATGAATATGGCGGGAACCAGCCGCAGAGCGTTGAAATTTACAGATTAAATGTTGTTCCATCATACTCCTGGCAGTTTTTTTATGACCAGTATTTTTATGGAGCGCAAACATATAATTATCTTCCTTTATGGTGTGTAAGAGCATGGGGCGGCGGTAATGGTCCTATCCAAATAAACCAGGGAACTGCATATCCCAGTGGTACTGTCCAGGATTTATATATCCAAAGTGGTCAGACAATATTAGTTTGCAGCAACATCGGAAATTATTATCAGAGCTGTTATTATTCATACGGATGGGTAACAAATATTGGCGGGACAAACTTACAGTTATGGCCTGCCTTAGTATATAACGGTTATTATATGTACAGTAACTGGAGCTATTATGGATATATGATGCCTAACTACAGTTATCCTATGGGCAGGACTGAGTTATATTATAACCTACCGGTGTATATAACAGCAGTTCAAGCTGCAGGCGGCACGATTACCCCTGCCGGACAAACAGGCCCATTTAAAGCCGGAACCGATGCAAATACAAACTATACAATTACAGCTAATGCAGGAAAATGGATATCGGATATAATTGTAAATGGCAATTCAATTGGCCAGGGTTCAATAACCAACAGATCAGTTATGACTTATCATTTTGGCGTGATAAATTCAAACCAGACAATAACCGCAGTATTCGGGAATAAAATTACAGCAACCGGTTTCGGTGTATTTATGAATCCCTCGGGAACATCTTATTATGGGCCGGGTGCAAATCCGACTTTTGTACTCACACCATTCCCCGGTGCAAGAATAAGTACCATTATTGCAACTCCTGCAGTAGGTTCGCCTGTTAGTATCCTGGTACAGAATAACGGCAATGGACAAACGGTAGCATTAGGACAACCCGGTTATCCGTTTGCAAGTTTGAGCCAGGATTGGACTTTGGTTGCCACGGCTGTTGTAAGCCTTACAACATCAACAACGGCCCATGGGAATGTAACCCCTGTCGGCTATAACGAATATCCTTACGCCAATGATGTTTGGGTATCAGCAGTACCCGACCCGGGATATAAAGTAAATCAATTTTATATTGATGGTGTTGACGTTCTCGACCCGGCATCTCCCGGTTACCCAGACCCAAGGTTAGATTTTTCACTAGCACCGGTAATCAGATACAGATGCACAATGACACAGGCACATACAGCATCGGCTACATTTTATGCCTATGAAATTACACCTGAAATTGCAGGTTCCGGAACGGGCGGAACAATTGACCCGCCTAGTAAAGTAAGGGTTTTTGCACATGCACAGTATCCTTTCATTATTACACCGGACCTCGACTATCACGTAGCATATATCGGTGTAACAGACCTGAATACCGGTAATACACAAATATCTGATAATTTGCCCAAACATGGCGGATATACTGTTCTTTTCAAAGATATTATGACGGATTACAGATTGTCTGCATCCTTTACAATTGATGAGTATGTCCTGACAATTAAAAACGCAAAAACGATGGAGGGCGGGAAAGTATTCCCGACAGGAACATTAAGCGATACTTCAGACGATGGTATTATGTATGTTAACTCGGGAACGAGTCAAAACTTCACGATAGAGGCAGACAATGGATGGTATATTCAAAATGTTTATCTCGACGGCGACAGCCTTGGTGGAGTTTCGTCCATAGCCCTGAATCAAATCAGAGCAGACCACGTTATAGACGCCAGATTTGCAAAACTGCAATACATAATTACAGCAACTGCCGGCAATCACGGAATAATCTCACTTGATGGATGGAAACAAGCAATTCCAACCAACGGTGAGTATACGGTAACCTACGGAGATAATGCACATTTCATCATCACTCCGGACCATGGCTATAAGATTGGTGAAGTTAAGAAAGACGGAGCTATCGTAAATGCGGATCCGGAACAGAATTTCTATTATGTTACGAATGACCATACAATAACTGCATCATTTGTACCGGCGAATACATATACAATATCCGCTTCATCAAATGCAGGCGGTTCAATATCTCCCAATGGAAACGTTTCGGTTTATGAAGGTGATGACCAGACATTTACATTTACACCCAACCCGGGATTTGAAATTGGTGAAGTGGTTATTGACGGTGTCCCACAGGGCAAGATAACATCGTACACCTTTACCGCTGTCAGTGGAGACCATACAGTCGAAGTTACATTCAACCCGATTGTAACACTTGGATTAATCTGCCAGCTCAACGATACGAAACCTGTTTCTGGACAACCGTTCAGCGTAACAATAACAGCAATTGACCAGTCGAATCAGCAGCCTGTAAATCCTCCGTTACCACTAAGCGTAACGATATCTGCAGGCCCCTCTTCACAGGGTACTCTGGGAGGAACGCTGACAGGAACTATACCAACAAATGATAACAAGGTTACCATTTCAGGCATTGTTTATACAAACAATTCCGGTGAAGCAAATGTACAATTGGTAACAAGCTCTACCGGTTTGCCGGATTGCATGATGACTACAAACTTCCTTGCCGCCGAGCCAATGACACAGGATTACGGCATCCAGATAGGCCCGATGTCAACATATTACAGCAAGGACGGAACAACTGCATTGTCACAGGTCGAATTAAGCTGGACAGCAGGTGACGGTACCTCAAGGCTTCTCGTTATTAAACCAACTAACCCGATAGGCAACACGGAACTCCCGGCTGACGGACAGGGCTACACTGCAAATGCTGCTTATGGAAGCGGTGACCAGCTTGGACAGAACGGATGTTATTTGGTTTACAACGGTGCAGGTAATATGCTGACCGTAACTAATCTTATTGAAGGTACTTTGTATTATGTGAGAGTATTTGGATACAATGGAGTTAATGCTCTTGCAAATTATAATACAAACACAGGCACCGACAATCCGACATCATTCAGCCTTGTAGGAGTAGATGAAATGAATGTTGGAACCGGCTTCCAGGTAACCAATGTATCGCCGAACCCGGCATACAATGACATTAAGTTCCACCTGAATGTTATAACACCTTCTGCTTTCACAATCGAAGTAGTTGACATGAGCGGAAGAATAGCTTCGAGCGTATATCAGCAGGCATGGTTAGAAACAGGAACGAGAGAAATCTCGGTACCGCTGAGCAAGCTTGCTTCAGGTTCGTATGTACTGAAGATATACAACGGAACAGATTTCGCATACCAGGTATTTACAATAGTCAGATAAGAGTGGGCTAAAGTAAGTTGAAATAATAATGCGGGCTGAATTAAAATTCAGCCCGTTTTTTTTTTGTAAAATTGTAATTATATACCGAAATGATTAATTTTATATGTTATAATATTTTGAATGACTGCAAAATAATTATGCGAAAAACCCGGACAATAATAAAATAAAATATAGATAAATTAAACAGTTCAATAAATAAAAACGGTAAAGAGATATGATTAAAACAGTAGGAGTGGTTGGGGCAGGAACTATGGGTTCAGCACTGGCTCAAAAGTTTGCACAGGAAGGTTTTTCCGTTATAATGGCAGATAAGGAACAGCAGTTTGTCGAACGAGGGTATTCCAATATTAAGAATGTTTTGAGCGAAGCAATCGGAAAAAAAATATTTTCAGAAACTCAGGCCGAACAGATATTATCCAGGCTTAAGACAACTGTTGACCTGAAAGATTTGGCACAGTGCGACCTTGTGCTTGAAGCCGTATTCGAAAATCTTGAAGTTAAAAGGGAATTATTTAGAAATCTGTCTTCGGTAGTAAGAGATGACTGCATACTTGCAACGAATACCTCATCGTTTTCAATAAAAGAAATAGCAGGAGCAGTAAAGAACCCGGAGAGATTTATCGGGATGCACTATTTTTATCATGCGGCAAAGAACAGGCTTGTCGAAATAATTCCTTTTGAAAAAACATCCGAAGATACTTATAAAAAAATGAAAGTGTTTTCAGTGCTATCAGGAAAAGATGCAATTACAACAAAAGATACATACGGATTTGCTGTGAACCGCTTTTTTGTACCCTGGCTGAACGAATCAGTCAGACTTCTTGAGGACGGAATAGGGAAAATAGAAGATATTGACAGTATATGCATGAAATTATTCGGAATCGGGATGGGACCGTTTGCATTAATGAATGCTACCGGTGTACCGATTGCATATCATGCACAGAAAACCCTAGAGCGTTTCGGAAGTTTTTATGAAGTAGCTCCCTTGCTCAAATCTCAGGCAGAATCAGGTAAGCCTTGGGATATAGGAGACATGGCGGATGTTAAAGTTAATCCTGATAATGAAAAAGAAATATCGGAAAGGATGCTCGGAGTTGTTTTTTATGTAGTATCACAAATCCTTGATGAACAGGTATGCAATGCCTCTGAATTGAACAGGGGAGCCCGAATAGGACTTGCATGGAGAAAAGGCCCGGTTGATTTGATGAATATTTATAAAGAAGACGAAGTAAGAAGATTGGTTAATATGATATCAGATAAATATAATTCATCAAAACCAAAATCAATCGGCAAGGCTTCCTGGAAGATGGAATATGTTACTATAAATAAAGTAGGCAAAAATGCCGTAATAACTATGGCAAGGCCTGAAGACATGAATGCCCTTAACGAGGAAGTTGTAAGGCAGTTGAATGAAAAATTCGATGAAGCAGATAGCGATAATAAGATTGAAACCATTTTTATTACCGGACAAGGAAAAGCATTCGTAGCCGGTGCAGATATTAAGTTCTTCATTAAAAACATGAAGGCTGAAACTTATGAAAATATTGTCGGATTCACGAAATTCGGTCATGAGGTTTATGATAAGATTGATAACTCGAAGAAGAAAATTGTGATGATATTAAACGGTATTACTTTGGGAGGAGGGCTTGAACTTGCTCTATGCGCCGATGTATTATTAGCCACACCAAAAGCTACTTTGGCTTTTCCTGAGACTGGAATCGGAATTTATCCGGGTTTGGGAGGAACTCAAAGGACTGTAAGAAAAGTCGGCAAGGGTATGGCGAAATACCTGATTTATACAGGTAAAACATTTTCTGCAAAAGAAGCGGAACAGGCAGGCCTAGTTGATGCCGTTATTCAGCCATCTGAAGTGTATGATATTCTTGAAGGGAGAAAGGAAATACCTCAGGCAAAAGGTTCGGTAATAATTTTTGGACCTGAACATACATCTATAGCGGAATTTTTTGAAAAAAACACATTGAATCAAATTATCGAGGGTAAGTATTCAACAGGAAATTTACCCGAAGAATCGGCATTAAAAATTGTGAAGACAATAAAATTCAAGGCTCCGATAGCATTGCAGAAATCAGAAAAATTAATTGATGAGGCAAAAGGTTGTGATTCCGAACTCGATGAGCTTGTGAATATATTTTCAACATCAGATGCAATGCTTGGATTAAGCAATATTGGTCAAAAAGTTCATTACGAAGGAAAGTAAAGCCAGGATAAGATAGGGTAAATTAATTGTTACCTGCCTGTTAATTCAGTGCTTTTGGAAGTGTGAATTTAAAGGTTGAACCTTTATCTTTATCGCTGACAATCCAAATTATACCACCGTGCTTTTCAATAAACTCTTTGCAGAGGATAAGGCCGAGCCCGGTGCCGCGCTCATTTTGTGTTCCGGGAGTGGTGTAACTGATATCGGTTCTGAAAAGCTTATCCTGGTCTTCTTTTGGAATGCCAACTCCAGTATCGGAAACTGAAAATTCATAGAAATTTCCTTTTTCTTCCGATGAAACTGAAATTTTACCGCCGTTAGGAGTGAATTTGATTGCATTTGAAATTAGGTTTCTGAAAATGGTTGTCACCATATTAACATCAGCGAAAACATAAGTGTTAAATCTGATATTGGATGTCAACTGAATTTTTTTATTTAAGAGATTGATTAATGAAATTTCTTTGATATTATTAACGATATATGATATGTCTGTATTCTCCGGGTTATATGTAATCGAACCGCTTTGTGTCCTGGACCATGTGAGAAGATTAACGAGTAAATCATAAACCTGATTAGTTGTCTGCCTCATCATATCAATAAGTTCAAATTTTTCATCATCGGTGTATTTCTTGAATTCAACGACAAGAAGTTCATTGAGTGATTTTAGAGAACCAATGGGATTTCTCAGGTCGTGAGCTATGATGGAGAAGAACTTATCTTTAATAACATTTGATTTCCTCAGCTTTTCAGCAGTATCGAGGAGTTGTTCGTTAAGTTTATATAATTTATTAGCTTCTTCTGTAATTGTAGATTTAGATTCGTTCAGTTCTTCAATCAGTTTAGCTTTGGATTTTTCTGCATCAATTTTAATGATAATTTCTTTTTCAAGCTCTGAATTTTTATCATTGATAATTTTGTATTGCCTGTCGAGACGAGTTTTATAAAATAATATACCTCCCATACCGATAATCCAGATAATAAAATTGACAATAGCCAGTCGTAATATATCATTTGTTGTTGAGGACAGGAAAGGTTGAGCGTTAATGTTTACACTAATTCCCCCCCTAACCTGACCAATTTTGTATCCTTGTTTTTCGTGACAGGATAAACAATTTGTATCAACGTAGAGAGGAGCCATAAAACGAAAAATCTTTCTCGAACCATTATTGACTAATTCAAACACCTCTTTTTCTCCGTTGTCGAAACTTTTAAGAGCATTTGTTTCCCACTCATCGGGTTTGTTTTTCGGATCAATTGTAATCAAGCTTGTAATATGATATTTTATTCCGTTTTCCTTAATATTAAGTTTAGACAATTGACGTGTCATATATTCAGGATTGATTTTTGTCAGTTTCAATCCACCGGTAGTAGTAACATCCCGGAGAGGGTCATCGAGATAAGGGTTAGGCTGGGTTTCAGGAGTAACAGGAACGTAAACTCCACCATGCAAAGCGTTCCAGTGTCTTACACTGATGATTTCTTCGAAAAATGACCTGGTGATACTTTTTACTATATATGTTTTTTCACCTTTTTCAATGAATGAATAATAAAAAAAGGAGGAGAGGACAAATAAAGTCCAGAAAACAATAATAAAATAAAACGATTTTCTGCTCATTGCAATTTCGTGTATAATTAATTTAAAATATAAATATAATTATTCGAACTTAACATTTATAAGTTCGAGATTATTTATATTAAAGAAAACAAGAAAATCAAACCCTTAATAAATCAAAATTAAGAAAAAAATAGAATATTCAAAAAATTGCAATATTTTTATTTATTCGGATTTTTCGATTCATTTTAAATGGGTAAATATTTTAAAACATTTTGTTACAAAACCCAAAATTTTATT
>DAHXMP010000458.1 GCA_027371665.1 Bacteroidota bacterium
TATTTTTATTTTATTTATTAACATTACTTAATCGCACTTGTGCTCGTTGCAGCTATCTTCGACAGTCATTTCTTTATGTGTCTCGTTCTGCCAATCTTCGATGAACTCTTTGATTGTTGTTTGTCTTTGGATGTGATAAACTTTGATTCCCATATAATTTAATCTATCCAATGCCCTCATGCCCATTCCGGCAACGGCAACAATATCAACCTTGTTCTCGATCAAAGGCTGTACAGGATTGCATTGTCCATGCACATGTTCGGAATTCCCGTTAGTAATTAATTCGACTTTTTTGGTATTCGTATCGAATACTGCAAAGCATGGGGCACTTCCGAAATGCCCGTAAACGAGCGAATCAATTCCGTTTTCATTTTCTGTTGGGATACAAATTCTCATTATTCTTTCCTCACTTATTATTGATTAACACAAAATCCTCTTCTTTGGCTCTGCCTGTTCCTGCCACGATTGAAACCGCCTCTTTCATCGGGTGAGCGGTGAATGTTATTGCTTCCGCAGCTCGGGCATTTCCCGGGTTTTGCCGTACCGAAAGGTACTGCCCACTTATGTTTGCACTCATAACATATAAAGTGCCTTTTATCGGTTGAAATCATTTCAATTACTCCTCCAAATATTTTTAATGCTCTTGTATTTATTAAAAAATCAGCAATTTTTTTGTGTGCTGAATTTATTATGTTTCCGAATGTTTGTCTCGAGATGTTCATAAGTTTGGCAGCTTCTTCCTGGTATTTACCCTCGTAATCAGCAAGCCTGACAGCTTCGAATTCATCTCTCGTTAATATAACTTCATCCAGTTCCCTCATCATAATTCCAACCGGTTTGAAGTATTGTATTGAAGGTTCTGAAAAAACCCTCCTGCATTTATATGGCCTTGGCATTTTTTCCCCTTTTACTTAAAGAGTATATATAGAACTAAAATATCGAGTTCAATCATTCTGATTTCCCGATACCCGGAAGACATCGCAAGTTCTTCTATGAAAGCCGGCTTTAACCTATGTTCAAGAGGCGGCCCGAACTCTCCTGCTTTGTACTGCCATTCGAGGATAAAAGTAAATGAGCCTGATACCCTGAATGCTTCGGATAATGCTTTTTTATAATCCGATACTTCATGAAGTACCAGTCCGAAAAATGAAGCATCGAAGGATTTATCAGGAAACGGGATATCTTCTGCTTGAGCAATTACTAAATCACCATCAGGCAAATACTCTTTTGCAGCTTCAATCATCTCACTGTTCAAATCAATGCCCGAAACTTTTATTCCTTTCTTACTGAAAGCCTCCCCGAACAATCCGCTGCCTATCCCGATATCCAAAATTGATTTGAAATTATTTCCATTAAGGCATAAGTCAACCACTCTCTCAACTTCGAGCCGGTTTACCCTTTCAGGCTTTCTTAAATTATCTGCTCCCCTGATATAAATTCTGTCGTTCATAATTCATTCTTTTCAAAAATAATAATTAATAGCATATGCTAATAACGTAATTGCAAAATTTTTATTGAATATCAAATTGAGTTTTAATTTTTTTTATTCTTTCGACTGATGACTAACGACTTTCGACAGACTTTACTTCAATCTTGGCGGCACAACTACCCACTTGTTAACGTTTTGTTTGGTGAAAAGTTTATGTTCCGCACTATACTGAGCAGGTTTGGGGTGGCAATTCGAGCAAAGTGCCAGCCCGGGTTTACTCTTTCTCAAAAGAGAATCTGCCGCTAATCTCTCTTTATGGCAATTTATGCACAACTTGTGCATTGCATCGGTATATGATAATGTAACGTATGTTTTAAGGATTTTTACTTTAACATCTGCGGGGAACAAATCATTATGACATTTCAGGCAAAGTTTGGTAATGGCAGCCATATTTCCGCGAAATTCTTCTCCTTTGTTAACATTATGCTTATGACATTCAAAGCAATTCAGATTTGCACCCTGAGCGGAAGTATGCCAGTCGTGCCTGAAAGCATCGCCTGTCAAATACATGTCATTGTGACATTCGAAGCACTGAGTATTTTTATCTTTCGGTTTGTTTAAATGATGGCATTTACCGCACGCAATTTTTATCGAATCGCCGTGAAATTTATGCGGGAACATAACGCCATATCCGTTCCTGTTACCGTCAATTAACAAGGTGTCTCCACCTCTTGCTTTATAAACCGGCGTCTTATCGAATCCTTTGCTGTATATGTGTTTTCCTGATATTAATGCAAATGCCAGCCCGAATGCAATAACAAATGCAAATGAGAATTTGACCCTGTTTGCGGTTTTGGTTGGCCCCAGATAAACATAATTCGTATTGAATTTCGGGACTGTAAGCGGCTCTGAATCAATATCCTTAGGCTTCTCATCCCAGACTGAATAATTTTCAATAAAATAAAAAAATGCAAGCATTGCAAGAGAAACGACACCGGCAGATATTGATAGTTCGAGCCACGAAGGGAAGTAAAACGAGCCGCTCTTTGTTAAATTGGTTAAGTGTGTAAGACCGCCGACATTTAATCTATTTAGAACTATTCCAAATACTCCACTCAATGCACCGAGATAGAGAAAGTTCGGTTGTTTCCTTAATTTGGGAATAATGAAAATGATAAGAGGAATAAAAACGGTTAATGCCAACTCGAGCCAAAACAGATAAGTCCCCCAGCTTGCCTGGAATAAGAATATGCCTGCACCGCGAATGATGATATCGCCAAATCTCAGGACAAGATAAAATAGCAGCAAATAAACTGCAATCCTGCTTAATTTCCCGAGGATGTTTTCTTCAAATTCCCTTTTATATAAGTAACTCGAAGTCATGTTTTCAACAATGACCATCATTAATCCGAGGCAAATTGCCGACACGAAGAAAATAACAGGTAAAATCGGGCTCCACCAAAGCGGGTGAAGGCGGTATGGCATTGTTAAAAACAAACTGCCGAGTGAGGACTGATGTAAAGTCGAGAGCATAATTCCAAGTACAACAAGCGGTATTCTGATTTTTGTCAGAACTTTATGAATTTTTGACAATAGATGAAGATTAGGAAAACGTTCGAGCACGACAGGCATAAATTCAAGAAAAAGAACAGTCAGGTAAAGCATTACGCACCAGCCGACCTCGAATAAAGGCGAATGAGGATTCCAGAAAATTATCATGTGCCAGATATTCCAGGGCAAGCCCAAATCGAAGAGCAGTCCTATAACTACCGCAACGTAGCCTAAGAATGCAGTCAGAATCGCGGCACGTGAAATGGAATGAAATTCTTTCCTGCCAAATATATAATTAAAAGCGGCGATGACAAATCCGCCTGCGGCGAGAGCTACACCACCCATTACGTCGAATCCAATCCAGAATCCCCATGGTGTCGTGTCGGATAAATTCGTGGTAGCACCCAATCCGAAAATAAACCTTGTGATTCCCGCAGCTAAAGCGATACCGAGAATAATCCATAATACGAGCTTGAATTTATTGATTCTTTCCATCTTCCGCTCCCTTATTTTCTTTTTCGAGTTTCTGCCTTCTTTTAACAATCCAGTATAATCCCGACATTACCGCACCCATACCTACGAATGCAAAAGGCACGGAATTCATAGCCTTCTTTGTCAACGGAGGATAGGGTTGGTTAAAAGCAGGTTCGCCAAGCAATTTAACGCCTTTTTCGATTCTGTTATTATAGTAGAACAGGAAATCGAGCGGGCAGTCTTTCGAAGTTAAATAAAGCACATTTGTACCGCCGGCTTCTTTTTCACCGTAAATCGTATCGAGATATTTATCGGGTTCGTTCTTAATTCTCTTTCTTGCTTCAATCAGCAAATCTTCTCTTTCGCCGAATATCGTGGCTCCCGTCGGGCATGCTTTTGTACACGCAGGCTGGTCAATAACTCCGTTATTGATGTTCTCATAACACATGATACATTTTCTTACGTAAGGAACCGCGGAGTCCCAGTCATATCTTGGTATCCCGTAAGGACAAGCCATCATGCAATACCTGCATCCGAGGCATTTATTACTATCGTAAATAACCGCACCGAAATCGGTCTTATGCAATGCACCCACCGGACAAGCCGCGGCACATGCCGGTTCAATGCAATGGCGGCACTGCTTACGTACATAATATTCGTCTTTAAATAAAACCGATGTCCAGTTGCGTGCGGACAAACCGTCATTCTTCTGCCACTCTCTCGGCTTGTCGGGCGGCAGTTTATTGATTACCTTGCAAGCCGAAACGCATTGAGTACAACCAATGCACTTGGTTATATCCGTTAAAATAGCTTTCATAGTTTTTGTCCTTCCTTACCTAATATCTTCTCTATATTCTCTCCTGCTTCTGGAACAAATTTCCACGAGCGTGCCGTAACCCACTGGCTCAGCGGCAGCAGTATGCAATGAGCAATTTTTGTGAACGGCATAAATATGAAGATAAAATCTCCGCTTAAAACATGTATTGTTAAAAAAGTTTTATATGTTGCCGGTTCGGTTACTACTGCAGAACATACATACCCCGTTATAAAAGGAACAACCAGCAGCAATAGCCAGAGATAATCCTGCTTCCTGCTTATTGACCTCGTTATTTTGCTTGTCAATCTTAATAACAATAATATTATTCCTGCAAAAATCGTGATTAAAGCAAGATTATCCGCCACGGGCTTTGACAAAGAAATTCCCATCCAGCTAAAACCGATTGATTCGCTGAATAGCAGTGCATGGCTGTAAAGCAGAAGGGGCGTCAGGATGAATCCTATGTGAAATATAATCGAAACCAACGAATAAATTGGTTTTGTCCTGAATGCTCTGATAGGGAATAGGTAGCCCCATGTCAGTTTTCTGACATATCCCTTTGGAATAGATTTGTCGGGAGCCTTCTTTTTCGCTTCGAATCCGTTTATTAACGATAAAACAAAGAGCCTCAGCAATCCTAACAACATGACTGCAAAAGAAAACCTGAATAGAGGACCCTTTGCAAAATTTAATAAATCTTCCATATTCTCTCTTTTATATTATCCAAATATATTCTCCGGTTTATAGGGATGAGTTCCTTCTAAAACTTCAATCCCCGATTTTTTCTTAATTTTTTCGATAATTATATCTTTGTAAGGACAATGGTCAATTATACACGGAGCGACATGAATTTTTGTCGGCTTTTCGTTCATCGGTTTGTTCCATAAACTGAATTGTGCCAGCCTCGTTACGACAATTGCTCCCGGGCAGTCGCCGCAGTTCAGCAATCCTATAAGTTCAGAGTCTTTGTCCTTATACTGGGCAAATTCACCTTCCCGCCTGTTAAATCCGACCAGGCAGCGGGAGCAGGCAATGCACTCATCGTTCATCGCTTTTTTACATCCGACTATCAGAATTTTTTCCATATCAGTCCTTTTCTTTTAATGAAAATTTCCAGATGCAATAATTATTTTTATCGGTTATATCTGGAGGGCAGGAAATACATTCCGTTTCGATTCCCCCGTCAATCGTTTTAGCAAATAAGCTGTACTCGACTATGCCGACCGATTTGCAGGGAAAGTCCTTCATTCCTTTCCTGCGTCTTGCTTCCTGCACACGACAAGTTTCGACATAATAAGTCAATGTCCTGTCGTCGGGCATTTCAATTTTATCTTTATTAATTGTCGCATATAATCTAAATCCTAAAGCCCTGCCCAATCCTTCGATACCTGAATTATCCGGCAGGTTAAGAAATTCCTTAATTCTTTTTGCTTCCACAATCGTGAATTTACGCCATGATTCCCTGTCTATGTTAATCGCTTCTTCCATTCCGTGCTTTTCCTCGACGGACAAAAACCAGCAGCCGTCATGTGCAAGCCAGTTTTTTGCATAAATTTTCAGAAGTTCGTAAAGCTCTTTTTTTGGCAATTCTTCTACTTTATTAAATTCTTTCATTTCGCAAAAAACCTCGAATCCGACTTTGTTCCTTTTATTTTATTTATTTTGCCTGTAATCCACCCATATCTGAAATTATTATCATAATTGTCCATCTCATATATGTATGGCTTAATATCTAACAAGGGAGTGCCGTCGAGAATGTCAACATTTTCTATAATCAATTTATTGCCTTCGATACCGATGAGCTTTACTACTGACAGCCCGATTGAATTTGGCCTCGAAGGTGCTCTCGTAGCAAATACACCTCTCTCGACATTATCCATATATGGCTTAACTTTTAATTTGAATTTTTTCGATTGATGGAAATGAAAGAGCAGAACAATATGAGAGAAGCCATCCAAATCAGATAATCCTTCGAGATATTCTTCATTGACTATGACTTCACCACGAACACCCGAAGCTGATGCAGACTGAATTGGCATCCCTTCCGTAGCTTTAAAAGGACTTTTTATAATACCGATTGCTTTATATTTTATTTCCATTTTATTTATTTATTACGATTGCCTTTAAAATCAAATCATGCAAGCCGACAAGCTCGCCGTCAACGTTATTGTCTTCCATCGTTTCCCTTATTTGCTTTTTGCAATTTGCACAGGGAGCAATTACATAATGAGCTTCCGTCTTTCGTATTTGCTCAGCTTTCTTACGTCCTGAAATAGTGGTCCTGTATTTCCTTATTTCGTCAATGGAAACAGTACCACCGCCTCCACCACAGCAGTAGTTTTCGGTTTTATTTGGAGTCATTTCGACAAAATCCTTGCAAAAAGCCCTTATGATTTCCCTTGGCTGTTCGACAATCCAGTTTTGCCGTGCTAAGTTGCAAGGGTCATGATACGTTACTCTTTCCGTTATTTTTGTCGGGTCGAGTTTAATTCTCCCTTCTCTTAACAATTGGTGTGTCAACTGCAAAATATTGACAATTTCAGGACAACCTTCTCCCTGCCAGTAGGTTTTAAGAAACGTTGCACTTCGGGTCGCATGGCCGCATTCTCCGATTAATACTTTCTTTGCTTTTAATCTTTGCGTCTCTTCCTGCATTTTTCTGAGAACTCTTCCCAGAACGAGGTCGCTATAGAATAATCCATAATTAATAGCATCGAAATATTTTGTACCAATTGTCCAGCTTACTCCGGCTGCATGAAGAACAGCGGCAATGCCCATTAATGTCTCAGCCTCCATCAGGTAATCCGAAACCGGTGCAAAGAATATATAGTCTGCTCCTTCGACGTCGAGGGGAAATTTTATATCCTCCCCCGTTGCTTCCTTTAATTCTTCTTCGAGAAATTCGAGAGAATCTTTCAGAGCAATTAATGGAATTGCAGAGGTGTTTCCCGTTTCACCCTGCAACTGCTCTCTCGTCGAGATAACCAATGCCCTCGGTGTCAATCCCATTTCAGCGAGTATATATCTTGCAATGTGTGTCAGCATACCGTGGTCAATTCCGGAAGGACATTCGAGAACACATTTCCTGCAAGCTGTGCAATTCCAGAACGAATGCTGCATTTGAGTTATATGTTCTTCCGTCAACTCGAAGCCTCCGAAGATTCTCGCATAGATTGAGCCTTCAAGTGAAAAATACCTGCGGTAAACGCTTAGTAAAAGCTCTGAGCGATAACATGGTATATCTTTAACGTCCTTTGTAGCCTGAAACACATGGCATGATGTAGTACACTTAGCACATTTTGCACTAACCTTAGTATAAAGCTCGAGAGCAGAGCCATAATTCGTTTCTTTAAGCAAAGCTGCAAAAATTTTAAGGAATTGAGTAACCCTGTCTGTTTCAGGAACTTTCTCGATATTGTATTTCATCTCGGGGATGACTAACTTCTCATCTGTAACTGCAATTGATTTATCCGAAAACATATATGCACCAATAAACTAATCAATTTTTAAAATTTCTTTAACACGCGATATAAGCTTATCTTTATCAATGGGTTTTTCAAAATAATCAACAGGCGGATGAACCTGTTTTCTCGTTGAGATAAACTTTTGAAATTCTCCTGATATACCGGTTATAATAATCACCGGAATATTCATTGTCGCTTTATTATCCTGCAGGTCTCTGAAAGCCCTGACACCCGATTCCGACGGCATAGAAATATCCAATGTAATCAAATCCGGTAATTCCGACGAAGCTTTTTTCAAACACTCGGTGCCATTAACTGCCGTAACAGTGTCAAATCCGTTATCCATGAAAAGAGTTTCCAAATATTTTAAAACATCTGCTTCATCATCAACTATTAATATTTTCTTTTTAAGATTACTCATATTAGCCTCCTGTACAATTAAATTTCCACTTATTTTAAAAAAAAATAACAAAATTTTAGAGATTACAAATTAAACATAAAAACATGTATGTTACACAACATCAAAGAGTAAGAAAAGCTTATTATCTAACTATGTAATTATCGTGTTGTATTTTTTAAACCATTGATAATCAATAGCTTACTATAATTATGTCAAAATTTTAATTTTCAAAACTACACCGTAAATCAAACAAATCAATAAAATCAACAAGTTAATAAATTATTATTAATCTTTATTCATTATTCTTATTTCTACCGAAAATTTCCACAATTACCATGTTTTCCATGACAGATGTCATTTTTAATCAATAAAAATTATTATTTTTGAACATCAGAGTATTTTGGATTGAAAACGATGAAAAATGAAATAAAAGAATTATTAGCAAATCAATTTTATGATGTTGTACCCTTTAATGTAGCAATAATTGATAAGAATTTTAATATCGTACATGCTAATAATTATTTCAGGCAATATTTTGGTGATTGGGAAGGAAAGAAGTGTTACGAGGTTTATAAAAAATCCCCGTTTCAATGCTATCAATGTAAAGTACATGAGGTATTCAGCGAAGGAATAGCAAAAGTTTCAAATGAGTCCGGATTAGATAAAAATGATAAAATCTGTCATTATATAGTTCATCTCGCCCCGCTGAAAGACAGTACAGGTAAAGTTAAATACATTGTCGAGATGTCAACCGACGTTACTGAAACGACACGCTACCAGAGGGAATATGATATACTTTTCGAAAACGTTCCGAGCTATGTTTCTATAATTAACAGGGATTTCAAAATTGTAAGGGCAAATAAGAGGTTTCGGGATACGTTTGGCGAAGTGAAAGGTAAATTCTGTTATGAGGTATGTAAGAAAAGAAACAAAAAATGTATAAAATGCCCTGCTTCTCTAACATTTAAAGACGGCAGGGACCATCTTTCCTCAGAAGTAGGATTAACATATACAGGGGAAGAAACCCGGTATGTTGTTAATACCTCTGCACTATCGGTAAATGAAAAAGGTGTTCAGTTGGTCATTGAAATAGCAACTGATATTACTGAAATTATAGAATTACAGGAAACCTTAAGAAAATCACACGACTTTTATGCTACCCTGATTGAAAATTCCGAAGATGGAATTATTGCAACGAATGAGAGGAACAAAACAATTGTCTTTAACAATTCTGCAAAAAAAATTCTGGCCTGGGACGGGAATAAAAAGCCTGTGTATAACAGGTTAAAAGATACTTTTCCCAAAGAGTATTTTAATAAGCCGAATAAAAAAGGTGTTATTACTAAGATGGAAGAAACGATACTCCACACTCCCAATAATAAGGAAATTCCGGTCAGATTCAGTGCAATTGAGCTGAGAAGCAAAAGCGATGTACTCGGCAGGGTGGCATTCTTCCAGGATTTAAGAAAAATCAAGGAACTTGAAAAGCAAAAACTCGATGCCGAACGTCTCGGTGCCGTAGGACAGACTGTCGCAGGTCTTGCCCATACAATTAAAAACGTGCTAATGGGGCTCGAAGGAGGTATGTATATCGTTGACACGGGATTGAGGCAGGGTAATGCTTCGAGAATCGTGGAAGGCTGGGAGATTCTGCGCAGAAATTTTTACAAAACAACAGATTTGGTAAAAGGATTTCTAAGCTTTGCCAAAGGAAGACTTCCCGAGCTTGTTCCTACAGACCCGAATAAAATCGTTACGGACATAGTCGAACTTTATAAAGATTCCGCAAAAGCTCAGAATGTCGAGCTGAATGCTAAACTTGGTACAAGTAAAACCCTGTATCCATTGGACCCCGAAGGCATCGAATCATGTATAACTAATCTTGTTTCCAATGCTATCGATGCGGCAATGATGCGCGAAGATAAAGCCGGCAAAGTTGAAATCAGGACAAATTTCAAACATTCGACGCTTGTAATCGAAGTTGCCGATAACGGATGCGGGATGGACTCCGAAGTAATTCAAAATATTTTTACGACATTTTTTACAACAAAAGGAAATAAAGGGACGGGGCTCGGACTTTTAACGACGAATAAAATCATAAAAGAGCATGGAGGAAGCCTGGAAGTGGAATCCGATTTGGGTAAAGGTTCTACATTCAGGATTATCCTGCCATTGGAAAGGCTGAAAGAAATCTATAATGAATATAAAAAATCATCAAAAAAAACAGGAGGCTCCTTATGAAAAACTCATATAATAAAACCGTTTTAGTTGTTGACGATGAGGAAGACGTACGGAATTATTTAAAATCGGCACTTGTGGATAACGGGTTCAATGTTGTTTCGGCATCAGATGGAATTGAGGCTTTGGAAGTAATGAAAAAGGAAACACCGGATTTAATATCTCTCGACCTCGTAATGCCAAGACATTCAGGTATGAAATTCTATCACGACCTGCAAAAAAACAGGCAATGGGCAAAAATTCCCGTTCTTATAGTTACCGGTCATGCACGCGATGATTTGGGTAAAGTGGATTTTGATACGATGATGATGCAGGGCCCGGGAGTATATCTGGAAAAACCCGTTAAACCGGAGAATTATATTCTCAAAGTCTGCCAGTTACTAACCTTAGAGCCACCAGCGGGAATTTTATCAACCGAACAGGACGATGCCGAAAATCTAAAGCAGGAACTTATGAAAAACCTACAACAGGCTGACAAAGAAGCTCTTCAAAAAGCATTAGATGCTTTAAAGATGAAATAGAAGGTAATTCAAAAAAAATGTTGGATTTTTTGAAAATTGTGATTTACATTATTAAGCTAATAAGGTATAGTTTCTAAATATTTTATGAGAAAGCTTTCATTGACTTGTCAAATGTGAGATTGATAAAATTATCAAAACATTTATGTCTCTTTTTTTGTTAAAAAATAAATGCAAATGTTTCCTTTAAAGAAAATAATTTAAACTTGTTTCAATTATTTTGACTTGACTTTTAGTTGGGATTAAGCAAAGCTAAGCAGCAGCAAGCTTGATTACACTTTCCGCTTATTATATAAGGTTAAGTTACTTTTTTTTAATAAATTACCAGCGGACTTTTTTAATATTTTACTCTTCTTTTAATTTAAAATTTAAGCGACTCTAAAATTTTATTTGGTTTTAATTATACTTTTGTATAATTTTGCTTCCGCTTTTTATTAAGATGAAAAAATTATCGTTAACATATCGCCACTTTTCAGTCAGGCTGCAATATCTACAGCCTTCTTATCGCGCATACAACATTCAAAGGTGATGCAACATCACCGAAAACTTCTTTATATGCTTTTAAAACTAAATTTCTTAATTAATTAATATTTTATCAATAAATATTTTTTTGCAATCGTATGGTTCTTAATGATTTTATCATTACTGTTGCCTGTGAGCAGCATGTGAAATTTGCAGAGGAAATCTGTAATGAAATAGAAAGTTCGGCAGCGGTCCGCGGCACGGGAATAGCAAAACGTTCTCCGGATTATATCAGGGAGAAAATGTTGGAAGGTAAAGCTGTTATTGCACTGACAAAAGAAGATAAATGGGCAGGATTTTGTTATATAGAAAACTGGGAGCATGGCAAATATGTTGTCAATTCGGGTTTGATTGTTGCTCCTGAATATAGAAAATTCGGCTTAGCTATGAGCATCAAGACAAAAATATTCGAGCTGTCGGGAACGAAATACCCCGGTGCAAAGATTTTCGGCTTGACGACCGGCTTAGCTGTTATGAAAATCAATTCGGAACTGGGATATAAACCCGTAACGTATTCCGAATTGACCGACGACGAAGCTTTCTGGAGCGGCTGCTCTTCCTGCGTTAATTATCAAATATTAATGAGTAAAGAAAAGAAAAATTGCCTTTGCACTGCCATGCTATATGACCCTGCCATTGAAAATCAGAAACAAAAAAAGGAATCCTTAACACAAAAAGAAAAATTAAACAGGAATGGAAACTCAAAGCCGTTCTCCATGTTGTTAAGGAAAGCCGGCAGCGGATTATCAAAAGTTTTCAATCAAAAAAATGAGATTAAGGAGAATAACGATGCCTGAACGACTTCTTCTTGCATACAGCGGTGGCTTGGATACTACCTATTGCGCCGTTTATCTCTCGAAGATTAAGGGATACGATGTTACATGTGCCCTCGTGAACACGGGAGCTTTTACACAGGATGAGATTGACAAAACCGGCAAGCGGGCAAAGGCACTCGGAGCAAAGGAATTTGTTTGCCTCGATGTCGAAAACGAGTATTATGAAAAAATTATTAAATATTTAATTTTCGGCAATGTTTTAAAAAACGGGACTTATCCCCTTTCGGTCAGTTCGGAGAGGCTCATCCAGGCTTTGGCTCTCGTTCGCTTTGCAAGGAAGAACGGAATGTCTTGTGTTGCACATGGCAGTACTGCTGCTGGAAATGACCAGGTAAGGTTCGACCTGGTTTTCAATACTCTTGCCCCGGATTTGAAAATTATTACACCGATTCGCGAACAAAATTTATCGAGGCAGATGGAAATTGAGTTCCTGCAATCACATGGGATTAACATAAATTTTGAAAAATCCCTTTACAGCATTAATAAAGGTTTATGGGGAACTTCAATCGGCGGCAGGGAAACGCTTAATTCACTCGGCAGCTTACCCGAGGAAGCATTCACAAAGCAGTTGTCAAAAACCGGGCAAGAGATTGTAACAATTACATTCAGGCAGGGAGAGCCGGTTACTATTAACGATGGAGAATGTAATCATCCTTTGGAAGCGATTAAAAAGCTCGAAGAAATAGCTTCACCTTATGCTATCGGGCGGGACATTCATGTCGGCGATACGATTATCGGAATAAAGGGCAGAGTCGGTTTTGAAGCGGCGGCGCCATTATTACTAATTAAATCGCATCATCTTCTTGAAAAGCATACTTTATCGAAGACACAGCTTTTCTGGAAAGAAATTTTATCAGGTTTCTACGGCAACCAGCTACACGAGGGATTATACCTCGAACCTTTTATGCGTGATGTCGAGAGCCTTCTTAATTCGTCGCAAAGATACGTCAACGGCAAAGTTCATATAAAACTTGAGCCGAAGAGATTTGAATTATTAGGTATCGAATCGGTAAATGATTTGATGAATACAAAATTCGGGAAGTATGGCGAAGAAAACAAGAGCTGGACTTACGAGGACGTTATCGGCTTTACAAAAATTTATGGGAATCAATTAAATATATTTTATAATATAAACAATGAGGAACCGGAATAAATGGTCAGAGCTGGTATAATCGGTGCTTCCGGATATACGGGCGGGGAACTAGTAAGATTATTGCTGAATCACCCGTCTGTTGAGATTGGCTGCGTTTTTTCATCCACACACAGCAAGGAAAAATTAAGCAATATTCATAAGGACCTCACCGGAGAAACGGATTTAATCTTTTCCGATACAATTAAAACAGAAGAAATGGATATAATTTTTTTATGCCTGCCGCATGGCAGTTCGAGGGATTTCCTGGGTAGCATTAACATCCACCCCGAATTAAAAATAATTGACCTGAGTAATGATTTCAGGTTATCTGAGAAAAAAACATTTAAAGAGATAACCTTTTCTTATGGCTTGCCTGAAGCATTCAGGAATGAAATCAAAAATTCAAAATATGTTTCGAATCCCGGATGCTTTGCAACTGCCGTTCAATTGGCATTATTGCCGTTAGCATCGAAACATAAGTTAAAAAGCCCAATTCATATCAATGCAACGACAGGCTCTACAGGAGCCGGTTCCGAACTGAAGGCAACGTCAGCCTTTACCTGGAGATACAGCAATTTCACGAGCTATAATGAATTCAAGCATTTCCATTTGGCTGAAATTTCAGAAACAATTAACAAAATGCAGGGTGAGTGTCCTGAGATTAATTTTATACCTAACAGGGGGAATTTTACAAGAGGTATTTTTTGCTCCTGCTATATGGATATTGGCTCTGCGGAAATTGATTTTGTGAAACTCTACCGCGATTATTATGAAAAGGAACCGTTTACTTTTGTCGTGGATTTTGAGCCGGATATTAAAAATGTGGTTAATGCCAACAAATGTTTCATAAATGTTAAAATTGTCGAAGGGAAATTATTAATAACTTTGGTTATTGATAATTTGCTGAAAGGAGCATCGGGACAGGCTGTACAAAACATGAATATTATATTCGGTTTCGATGAAATGTCAGGATTGAAACTAAAGGCATCGGTTTATTAAAATAAGTATTTAAAAAAAGGATGAATATGAAAAATTTTATTTCAGTTAACGATGTTGATAATGTCTCTAAATTAATTAATGATACTCTTGAAATCAAGAAACAACCACTGAAATACAGGGAGCTTGGAAAGGACAAAACCCTCGGATTATTTTTCTTCAATCCCAGCCTGAGAACGCGTATTAGTACACATAAAGCTGCCCGTAATCTTGGAATGGACGTCATTGTTCTTAATGCCGATAAGGATAACTGGGGGCTGGAATTTGAGGAAGCTGCTGTTATGAATGGAAAAAAAGCCGAGCATATTAAGGAAGCCGCAGCAGTTATCGGAAAATATTTCGATATTACAGGCATTCGAAGCTTTCCCACATTGACCGAAAAAGAGACAGATGAAGATGACACTGTAATCAAACAATTTATGAAGTATTCCGGCAAGCCGATGATAAGCCTCGAATCGGCTACGCTCCATCCATTGCAGAGCCTGGCGGATATGGTTACGATTTATGAAAATTGGAATTTCAATAAAAAGCCGAAAGTCGTTCTTACATGGGCACCCCACATAAAGCCAATACCACATTCCGTTGCAAATTCATTTTCGGAATGGGCAAACAAAATTGAATGCGAATTTGTCATTACTCATCCCAAAGGACTTGAATTAAATTCATTATATACAGGTAATGCGAAAGTCGTTTATGAACAGGACAAAGCCTTGAAAGATGCGGATTTTGTTTATGTAAAAAATTGGTCGCTTTACAATGACTATGGCAAATTTTACAATGGCGGCTACGACTGGATGATTGATAAGAAAAAACTTGAACTGACAAATAATGCAAAAATCATGCACTGCCTTCCAGTGCGAAGAAATGTGGAACTGTCCGATTATGCTTTGGATTCTGAAAATTCCATAGTAATCAAAGAAGCTGAAAATAGAGTCTTTGCCGCCCAGGCTGTACTGAAAAATATTTTGGATGATTTAAATGGCTGAAAATAAATTAAAAATATTTAAGCTCGGCGGTAATGTTATTGATAACAATCAGGAGCTTGAAAATTTCCTTGAAAATATTTCAAAAATTTCGGAAGATAAAATATTAATTCACGGCGGTGGAAAGATAGCAAATAAATATTTGAAGAAGCTTGGTATTGAGCCTCGGATGCATGAAGGAAGACGCATAACAGACGAAGCAACATTAGAGGTAGTAACGATGGTCTATGCCGGTTTAATTAATAAAAAAATCATCGCATCTCTTCAAAAATTCGGATGCGATGCAGTCGGGCTTTCAGGGTGTGACGGGGATGTAATCAGGACGACAAAAAGGAAAAAAGAATCTATTGATTTCGGCTTTGTCGGAGACCCCGACGAAAAAAGTGTAAATGCCGATTTTTTGTCTTTGCTACTAAGCAGCAGATTAACCCCGGTAATTAATTCGATAAACCATGACGGGCAGGGAAACCTTTTAAATACCAACGCCGATACTTTGGCTTATTTTGTGGCAAACTCACTGGCTGAGATTTATTCGGCTGAATTATATGTTTGCTTTGAAAAACCTGGTGTGCTAGAGAATGTCAATGAAAATGACAGCGTTATTAAAAATATAAACTTTGCGAAATATCAAAGATTAATCGAAGAAAAGAAAATTGATGAGGGCATGCTCCCAAAATTGAAGGCAGCATTCGAAACCTTAAATTCAAAAGTTAAAAAAGTAGTTATTTGCAGTGCATCAGATGTATTCGATGTGGCAGAAGGTTTAACGACAAAGGGAACAGTTATTGAGCTATAGCATTGAAATATTATTTCAGGATTCAATTGAATTATTGAAAAAACTGATTTCTATTCCTTCGATTAGTTTTGAGGAAGAAAAAGCTGCAATATTTTTATCTGAATATTTGCTATCAAAAAATATTAAGTATCAAAAGATAGGCAATAATATTGTAGCATTAAATAAATTTTACGACCATGATAAACAAACTATCCTTCTAAATTCTCATTTGGACACTGTAAAACCAAATTCGGGTTATACTAAAGACCCGTTTAAACCGGTAATAATTGACGGGAAAATCTACGGGCTCGGTAGCAACGATGCAGGCGGAGCACTTGTAACGATGCTGAATACTTTTTTGAATTTTTATGAAATGGAGGAGCTTAATTATAATCTAGCATTTATTGGAAGCTGTGAAGAAGAGACAGGAACAGAAGGTGGTTTGGCAGATGTACTATCCAAAATAGATTTTAAAACTGATTTTGCATTTGTGGGCGAACCGACAAACATGAACATGGCGATTGCCGAAAAGGGGCTGTTAGTCCTCGATTGCACTTCTCATGGAGTATCGGCTCATGCGGCAAGAGAAGAAGGAGAAAATGCAATTTACAATGCTATGAATGACATTGACTGGTTCAGGAATTATCGTTTTGAGAAAGTATCCGAATTACTCGGGCCTGTGAAAATGACGGTTACAACAATTAACTCAGGCTATCAACATAATATTATCCCCGACAAATGTACTTATTGTGTAGATATCCGGCTGAATGAGCATTATACGCACAAGGACATTTTGGAAACAATTTCAAAGTATGTCATGGCTGAAATCAAGCCCCGTTCATTGAGATATAAGCCTTCATTTACTCCCGTCGATAATTTTTTTGTTAAGAAAGGAATAGAGCTTGGGCTTAAGACATTCGGCTCGCCTACCTGCTCGGACAGGATACATATGAACTTCCCGGCAATAAAGATTGGACCCGGCGATTCTTCACGTTCACATATTGCCGATGAATTTGTTTATCTCTATGAAATCAGGAACGGACTGGAAATTTATCTTAAATTTTTAAATAATATTTTGAGAGAAAAATGAAACTCTGGCAAAAATCTTACGATATTAATCCCGATGTCGAGAAATTTACAACCGGAAGAGACAAGGAATTTGATATCTTACTGGCAAAGCATGACGTAGCCTGCAATTTAGCCCACAGCAGGATGTTGTATGAAATCGGAATCCTGACAAAAGAAGAAACCATTACACTTCATAAAGAATTGTTCAATATTTATAAGCAGATTGAAAAGGGTGAATTTGAAATTAATGATGATGTCGAAGATGTACATTCGCAAATCGAACAATTATTGACCGAAAAGCTCGGCGACACCGGAAGGAAAATTCATACTGCCCGTTCCCGCAACGACCAGGTGCTTACGGATATAAGGTTGTTTTTGAAGGGAGAACTATTAAAAATCGCAGAAAAAACAGAAAAATTATTTCTAATCCTTATTGAATTGAGCGAAGCAAACAAAGGTGTTCTTCTGCCGGGTTACACTCATTTACAGGTTGCAATGCCATCCTCATTCGGATTGTGGTTCGGTGCTTTTGCCGAAAGTTTGTCGGAAGATTTTGAACTGTTAGCAGGTGCATTGAAATTATGCGATAAAAGTCCCTTAGGCTCGGCGGCGGGCTTCGGTTCAGGCTTCCCTGTTGACAGGCAGTTAACTTCTGATTTGCTGAATTTCAACGGCTTAGTTGTAAATTCGGTTTATTGCCAGATGACACGCGGTAAAATCGAAAAGATAACGGCAAATGCACTGGCATCTATTGGAGCGACGCTTGCACGTTTGGCTATGGATATTTGCCTTTATTCTTCTCAGAACTTTTCTTTTCTTAAATTGCCGAAAGAATACACAACCGGCTCAAGCATTATGCCGCACAAACAAAACCCTGACGTATTTGAAATAGTAAGGGCTCGCTGTAATAAACTTCAAACTATTCCTATGGTACTGGCCATGCTTTCCACAAATCTGCCATCCGGCTACCACAGGGACTACCAGTTGACAAAGGAAATTGTTTTTCCTGCATTCAATGAAATTTCGGAATGTCTTGAAATTACTTCGACGATATTGTCAAAAATCGAAATCAACAGGGAAATATTGGAAAACCCGATTTATAAATACATCGGAAGCGTAGAGGCAGTCAATGAACTGGTAAAAGAGGGAATGAGCTTCCGCGATGCATATCATAAAATTTCGCAAAAAATCGAAGAAGGAGAATTCAAATTCGATTCCAACCCGAATTACACACATATCGGCAGTATAGGCAATCCCGGCAACGAGAAGATTATTCAAAATTTTGATAAAGTAAAAATTGATATCAGGAAAGTAAAAGTTGCGGATATCCAGAGTATAATGATAAAAATTTGATTTTTTCCAATGACTATACTAAAAAGTGTTCCAAAAATGGCAGTTAAAATTATCATAAAGTTATAAATTTATTCCATGTTTGATTGTAAAGAACGAAAACTTAAAAATTCTCAAGTTCCTTTAAATCATAAAGATTAATTCTTAAATATTTTTTTGATAATAATTGTAAACCATTTCCAATTCTATACATTTATGAGGATGATACGATTATTCAATTTTAACAAATGAAATACTCTAAATATTTTTTATCTAATTTATCTAATGAATTATAATTAAATTACATATTACACGTTTCAATTAATCAATTTGTTATTTATTTTCGTTGGAAAGCTTTTTGTGAATTTATTACAATGAGAATTATCATGGAATTGAAATATTTATTTTATATAATTTGTTTACCAATTCTTATTGCTTCCTGCGTTAATAATAGTCCTACAGATGCAAACTCAACATCGCTGCTGCCTCATAACCCAGGGACATATTGGGTTTATGAAGATTATATGCTCGATTCAAACGGCAACATAATGACAAACAGTTTAATATATGATTCAACTATCGTTGCCGGAAACATAACTATTCATGACACGACGGGCACAATTTTCTTGACATATACTATCGGCAATACAGGAAAAGTGGACAGTGCTTTTTTCCATTCAAGTGACCAGAAGGTTTATGTCTATTCGAATTATTTTACAAATATATTAAGCCGCCTTCCATTTTCATTAAATATACCTTTACCCGAACAATGGATGAAACTCGTTGATGAAAATGATGAGGACTGGCGTTTGATGGACCAGGAAATTCCGGAGACTGAAATCATAAACGGTGTTACTTTGAGCGGAACAATATCTTTGTATGGCTCAAAAAGCGGTATTGCAACTATCAATGCGGAGTCAAAAAATTTTAATACTAAAAAATTTACTTTGAAGATGACTTTTTCAGGCACTGTCAAATATTCAACTTATAATATTCCCATTAACTTTGTAAGAAATACATATTTATATTTCACAGACGGTGTCGGTTTGATAAAATCAGTATCAGACCCCGTTAAAATTAATGTATTTATCTTACCTCCTATTAATTTTCCGGGTGAAGAACAGACTTTAATTAGACATTATATAGCAAATTAGTTTTTACTTTTTTTATTAATTATTTCGGAGATATATTATGAAAATTTTAAACATCACATTAGTACTTGCCTTTTTGGCAATAATGCTGATAATCAACGGCTGTTCAAGCTCGACGTCGCCAACTACAACAAAGAATTTTTTTCCTATTGTATCAGGAAATTACTGGGTATATGCTAGCTATAATTTAGACAGTCTTGGTAATAAAGATTTAACTTCTTTGACGACAGATTCAACTGTCATAACCGGCACGCAAACATTATATGGCAAGAGTTCCTTTATTTTTACAACATACAATTCTAAGAACGGCAGTTCATCCCAGAACTTCTATACGGAAAACGGGAAGCTTTATACTGCTGTTGCGAATATTATGCCGGATACTACCCAGATACCCCTTCCGCTGAATATCCCGGAAGCATGGATAGTAATAGCTGACCCGGATTCATCGAGCTGGACTATTTTCACTCAAACCTATGATAATACAAATGTCTCATTACCCGGCTACGGAAGTGCCAAGCTTACAGGTACTTTTACAATTAAGGGTGAAAAAGGAACCCAGTCAACAATGCAGACAGGAGAAAATCAATCCATATCAGTAACAGCTCAAGAATACAAATTAGTTTATTCATTTGTCGGTAATGTTACAATTACCGGATTGCCATTACCGATGACTTTGAATTTCACAGGTACAAGGCATTCATGGTATGGGGAAAACATTGGATTGATTCAATCGAGAACAGACCCGGCAACAATATCAATCGGCGGCGGATTGATAACACAGAAGATACAAGGCAGCGAATCAGACATGTTAAGATATCATGTTAATTAATATCAATATAAAAATCAAAATTATAGAGGGGCACAAATCATGTGTCCCTTTTTGATAAAATAAATGAGCCAACAGGCGGACTCGAACCGCCTGCCAACTCATAACGAATTTATTAAAAGAATCTAAAATTGCATATACTGATTTTGTATTTATTGCTTTAAGAACCGGTAAAAAAATTAAGTAAAAATTAGAAATTTAATTAGATTGAATTTTTTTAATCCAAATATACTAAGGTTTGACGATGAATCGGGACGCTTTACAATGGTTGACCTGCTGTTTGAAAAGTATTACGACTGGTCGCCATATCAGTATGGATTTAACAAATTGCTCAATATAAAATAAAAGAGATTGATAAATGTCAAACATTAAAACATTGGGAGTATTATTATGAATTTAAAAGTTGTTCTCGAAAAATGTGATGATGGTGGCTATACGATTTATGTTCCCTCCCTGCCGGGATGTATAAGCGAGGGAGACAATAAAGAGGATGCTTTGAAAAACATAAAGGAAGCAATCGAATTATATCTTGAACCAGTTGACGATGAATTAATCGGGTATGACAAACCGATATTCGATGAGGTTTCTTTGTGAGTGAATATCCGTCTTTAAGTTACAAACAAATTATAAATTCACTGCAACGTGCAGGATTCATTATTGTAAGACAAAAAGGCAGCCATATACGACTACAAAAAAGAATACTCTATAAAGTTATCAAAATCACAATCCCCGCACATAAACCTGTTAAACCAAATACTTTGAGACAAATATTAAAACAGGCTGAAATAGATTTGGAAACATTTAAAAATTATTTATAAACTAAATATAGTTTTTACATTACCAGTTAGGAGTTTTTTAATAAGTTGATTACTAAAGAAATCACTCATAAAACCTGGTTGGCAAGGAGAAAGACCGTGAATCCAATCTCGGGGACTTCGGTGTGCGTAAATACGACAATGAAACAGGTAGATTCACAATGGTTGACCCGCTGTTTGATAAGTATTACGGCTGGTAGCTAGAAAAATAAAAAATAAATTATTTCTTATGTCGAATTTTTTATGAGTGAATGATT
>DAHXMP010000474.1 GCA_027371665.1 Bacteroidota bacterium
TCTCACAAACAAACATGGGTGACCCCATTAATCCCGAGAATTATCCGGCGGATTATCCCAGGTATGGTATCTACGGCAGTTTCAACCTGAATCAGCATATTGCGGATTTCAGGACACTTCCGGGTGTAATCACTTGCTGTCGGGTTGAGTTATGAAATGCCTCTGAATAAGGAAAAATCCTGGATTCTCGTTCCTGAAGTATTCTATACGTACGGACTTCTGCCCGAAATCAAGGATTCAACATGGAGAATTAATACCCTCCGTTTCGGTTTATCGCTGAAATATTCACCCCAGCCTGAAAAACCGATTGTCGAAGAAAAAATTGCTGAAAAGCCGCCCAAGCTAATGGCTGATGTTTCCGCTTCGGGTGTTGATAAGGATGGCAAAGAAATTCCTGTAGTTCAGATCAGGGTAGAGGAGTTCCTTTCTACCCGTATGAATCCATTGCTTACCTATGTCTTCTTCGATGAAAACTCTTCGACAATTCCGGATAGGTACAATAAAATCACAAAGGAGCAAGCCGATAAATCAACGATTGAGCAATTTCATCGCTTTAACGCTCTCGAAACCTATTATAATCTTCTTAATATTGTAGGAAAGCGTATGCAGATGTATCCCAACGCACAAATAGTTCTCGACGGCTGCAATTCAAACGAAGGTCTTGAGAAGAATAATATCGAACTGTCCAGAAAAAGAGCACAGGCAGTCAAGGATTACCTGACGAGTGTTTGGAGCATTGACCCGGACAGAATCCAGCTCAATCCGCGAAATCTGCCTAACGAGCCTTCCAATCCTCAGAAACAGGACGGCATTGTCGAAAACAGGAGAGTCGAGATTTTGTCGAATACTATGGAAATCATTTCTCCGATTATTACCGATGATACTCTGCGTGTTACGAATCCTCCCGTAGTCCGCTTCAAGACAGATTACCTCGGCGAAGCTCCGCTCAAAGACTGGACTTTGGTAGCATCCCAGGAAGGAAAGACATTGAAAACTTTTAAAGGCGATAATTTAATGCCTGAAGAGACTGACTGGATTTTTGCTCATGATGAAAATAGCATCCCGCGGAAGCAGGAGCCTCTGAATTACCAGCTTATAGTCCATGACAACACGGGACAGGCTTATCAATCTCCCGTGAAAACACTTCCCGTTGAAGTCATAACTCTCAGGCAAAAGAGGCATGAACTGCTCGCCGACAAGCTCATTGACCGCTTCAGCATTATCCTGTTTACATTTAATGAAAATAAGCTGACATATTTCAATACAAAAATCCTGGAAATCATCCAGAGCTATATTAAGCCTAATTCCGTTGTGCATGTTTACGGTTATACCGACAGGATGGGAGAGGCAGATTACAATCTGACACTCTCTCAGCAAAGAGCCCAGGGAGTGGCAAACAAACTGAAGGCAACGACAATAGATGCAAAAGGCATCGGTGCAAACGATTTCCTCTACGACAACAATCTCCCGGAAGGCAGGTACTACTGCCGCCGCGTGGATGTAATTGTAGAGACACCGATAGAGTTTAAGTAAGAATTTATATATTTCTGAATAAATCTGAGTTTATGTAAAAAAAATGTGTTGAGCTTACAGGTTTTTTACGGATGAAAAGAAAGATGAATGAAAATAATGATTAAAATTTGATTGTTGTTTCCAGTAAAGGACAAGAAATTTTCATTTATAACTTGTCAATTAAATATTTTGAGTGAAATCTTACAAATTTTTTGAAAAAATAATTTAAAACTTTTTTAAGTCGTCTTAATTTTTATTAATTTTGTATTTGAAAACTAAATTAGTCGAAAAGTCGAATGATATGAATAAAGACGAAAAAGTAAAATTTGAAATACTTGAAGCGGCAAGAAAAGTCTTCCAGAAGTGGGGAATCAATAAAACGACTATGGAAGATATAGCGGCTGAGTCCGGAAAAGGGAAAAGCACTCTTTATTATTACTTTAAAAGTAAACATGAAATTTTTGAAGAAATCGCACAAAATGAAATTCAAAAGATTTCAAATATTGCACTGAATAAAATTAATTTAGTAATGTCTCCAAAGGAAAAGTTAAAAAATTATCTAACTTCCACTCTCACGGAATTAAAAAATACTGTCAGCCTTTATCCATTGGTTATGGGGGAAGTTAAAGGTAATAAACCACGAACAATACCAACCATTACATTAGCAGCTTTATCCAATTCTGAGTAATTAATAAAGTTGATTTCATCTG
>DAHXMP010000475.1 GCA_027371665.1 Bacteroidota bacterium
TGTAGATTATGTTATCAAGGGAGCTTATTACTGGAACGGGGATAAGGACTTGTCATTTACTGCAAGTTCTGCATATGACCCAGAATATCTTTATATGACAGTTAATGTTACTGACGATAATGTTGTTTATAATTTCAACGATTTTGTTCCTTCAGATTATATTGAAGTATGGTTCGATATCAAACCGCCGGATACAGATGAAAATCTTATTGTTGATAAATTGCAGGGAAAATCCGAAAATAAAGATGAAGAAGAAAAAGGGGTATTCTGCTTCAAAATTCTTTTAGGTGATTTTCACGAAAAGAAGGCATTTATTAAAGAGGTCAGTTCCACTGAAAGATTATATAAATTTCAGAAGGATGCAGCATCTTGGATTAAAGCAGTATCAACCCTCACTCCCGGTGGATATTCAGTAAAATTCAGAATACCTCTACTTCTTTTCGGATTTGACGGGCCGCCGATAGAAGAAAAAAAACTAACAAGATTAGGATGTACTGTTGTAGTTCATGATATTGACAATCAGTACCGACCTGAAGAAGAAACACAAATGGCAACATCAATATTTGACTCTGCAAATCCGGCAACATACGGAACAATGATGTTGGTGCCACAGGATAAATGGTATGGAGAAGTAATTAACATTTACCAGGAGGATGTCCTGAGATACCTAACAGAACTTGGATTTTAAAGCACTATTCTTTCTTAACAATTAAATTAAAAAAAATTTAGTAATGCCTAAATATCGTCTTAGGCTAAACTCTATGAAAGCAAGAACTATTCTTGCTTTCGGGGCAAAAAAATTTTTTTTTTCTTTATATTTCCGTATATTGTATATGATTATTGGACAAAAAGTTCTTTTAGTCAAATTAACATTGATTTAAATAATTTTTAATAAATTTTTTTGAACTTTTGTTACAAATTTTAAAAGGAGATTAGTATTGAAAAATTATGCAACAATTATTAGGAAGTCTTTTATACTGCTAATGGCGTTATCGCTCAGCATAGCAATAATATCATGTACCGGACCGGAAGGGCCTGCAGGAAAAGACGGAGCAACAGGAACAGCGGTGTGCAAAGTATGTCACAGTGACAATACCTTTATGTATGCTAAGATGATGCAGTATGATAATTCACAACATGCTTTGGGTGTAAATTTTCAGCGTAATACTAATACATGCGCCCCTTGCCACACAAGTGAGGGATATAGGGAAACAGCAGTTACAGGAGCTGATACGACTGTGGCGACTATCCAAAATCCTACAACAATCAATTGCCGTACCTGCCATTTTATACATACAAATTTTGATACAACCGACTTTAACTTAACATTTACAAAAACTGTTAACTTAAGAATCGGCGGCCAAATGACACATGATATTGGTAAAGGCAATTTATGTGCTAAATGCCACCAGGGAAGACCTACAAGCCCGATGCCTGTGCTCGGAGGTGACAGTGTATCTATTACCAGTTCTCACTGGGGACCACATCACAGCCCGGTTGCTAATATGTTAAACGGCAATGGAGCTTTTGAATATACACAAGGCAGTTATGCCTCTCCCCATCTTAATGTTCCGGACGGTTGTGTAACATGCCACATGGCTACTGCAATAGGCAACCAAGCCGGCGGACATACCTGGAGAATGTCAACCGGCACGACAGATAATGTTGCCGGCTGCTTGACTTGTCACTCAGGTGTTAAAAGCTTTGATATTAATGGAACTCAATCAGATGTTGAGGCAAGTTTAGTTCAGTTGAGAAACACACTTTCTACAAAAGGATGGATTGACACTACATCAAGTGGAGGCGAATACAACATGGACGTAGTAGTTGCAACATCATCTAAACCGTTAAAACTTTCAGCAAACCAGGCTGGTGCACTTTATAATTACATGATGATTGCTGCCGACAGAAGCATGGGTGTCCATAATCCGAACTACATAAAGACTCTGCTTACAGGTTCAATAAACGCTGTATCACAGTAAAAGTTGACTTTATAAAAAAGTTAATATAAACATGGAAAAAAGCTTCAACAATTTCTTGCTGAAGCTTTTTTTCTGTAAAATTTTTCTTATTTTTATAAAAAAAGGATATTTATTAAAAATAAAAGGAAAGACATGAAAAAATATTTATCTCTTTTATTTGCTATTTTAATCATGACATACCTGGCTGATGCAAGGCCTGAGTATTCTATTCTTATGTCATATGGACAGAAATGTTCGAGCTGCCATTATAATATCCAGGGTGGGGGTGTCAGGAACAATTTCGGGTGGCTGGCAAGGAAGGATATCAGCATTATTAATCCCGAAAGTATAGGTTTGAAGGGTTTATTCGACCTTATGAGCAATAACAGTGTACTTGATGAATCAATAATGTTCGGAACAGATTTCCGCTGGCAAATGGCAAAATGGCCCCCGCCGGTTGGAAGGGATTTTATGGTAATGCAATTCAGCCCGTATCTTGTTTTACAGCCACTCAGCTGGCTCGGATTTGAAGGTTTTTACAATATTGCCTATAATATTGCATCGGATAAAAGATTTGTCGGCCAGAATCCTTATGCTGCCAGCATGTATATTAAACCTGCAGATTACCTGCCTGCACTCAGGGTAGGTTATTTCCAGCCGCCTGTCGGAATAAAGTATGACGACCATACGGTTCTTGTGAGGCAGGTTACAGGTTATGCCAAATCGGGCGCCCGTTTTCCCGGTGCAGGAAATATTGCAAAAAATTTACCGAACATGCCGCTTATTCCTGACGATTATGCAGAACTGGGAGCACAATTAGACTACGAAGCAGTAAGCTGGCTTAGCCTTTCTGCCGGTGTATTTAATTCAAAAAACATGGAAGACCTGGTATCAATTTCAAAAACAGGACAAACCATACCAGTAGTTGACACAGGTTCAGTTTCAACTGCGTTAAGGGCTTTCGTATCTCCAAGCCTTATTGATGGAGTAAATAATTATTTGAGCGGAACATATTTTGTCAACGGAGATTTTTATATTTCAAGCCTTTCGCTCGGTATAGGATTACCCGACAAGGTTTCCTTTTTAGCTGAATACATGAGGTCTGAAAAGAAAGACAGCCGATTGACATTAAATTTTCTGGCAGAAGTTACATACCAGCTTACGGATGCCATTCTGCCATATGTCAGGGCTGAAAGAGGATGTACCAAATACAAGATTGAAAATAATCCATTTTTCTCAAACCAGTTCGTTTTCGGTGTCCATTTATATCCGCTGCCCTTCATTGATTTATTGCCTGAATACAGGATTTATAACAGCGAACAGGTTCCTGGTTATTCATCGGAATGGACTTTCCAGATACATTTATTCTATTGATTATTTTATTATGTCATAAATGAAAGGTGTTCAAATGAAGACAATTATGAAAAATAAAAGATACTTGAGTTTTTTGATGGTTATAGTATTTGCGTCAATTATTTCTCTTTTGGTTTCATGCGAAAAAGACGAAACAATAACTTATCCTACTCCCGTAGGAGGATGTGATACTACAAATGTTTCTTATGCAAATACTCTTCAGCCGATATTTGCACGCTGTACCAGTTGTCATGGAAGTTCCGGCGGAGTCACATTAACCGATTATAATAGTGTTAAAAGTGCTGCTGATAATGGTAAACTTGCAAATGGAGTATCACCAACCGGTACCATGTACTCATTGCTCAGTTCTTGTGAGTCACAACAGATTTTGGCGTGGATTAACCAGGGTGCAAAGAACAATTGAGCATTTTGTTTTTTATATAGAAGGGGCTGTCTTAAAAGGGCTGCCCCTTTTTTTTCTTAAACCCATTATTTTTAATTTTGACAATTCTTATAATTCTTGCTCGTATATAATTAAAATTTTTTGAAAATAATTAAATTGATGAAACAGGAAATAATTTTAAAAAGCGGCTGGATTAAAGTTGATAAAGAAGAGCTCGAGAGACTGAGATATCAAATTCGCGAAAAGTACGAATCCGAAGGGGGCAATAAAAAGTTTAATGCTCACCTACCGAATTACGAAGAACTCAGGGAAATAATTATCAATAAACTCCACGAAATTGAAGAAGCAGATGACGTTAATATAAAAATTCAGGACATGCCGGAATATGATATTGTTCCCGGTAATACTTTTTTCAGAAATCTTTTATATACAAATAAGTATTCAGAGAGTTTGCAATTCCAGGAATACAATATCGATGTCTGCTACCTCTTTTGTTACGGAAAAAGAAGGTTTGACCAGAAACGTTTCGAGAAAAAGCTCAGCGAAGAAAGCCACATAATAACAACTACAGAAAGAAAATGGAAAAAAATCATTGTGTCCTCCACACTCAACAATATGAGTGAAGCTGAAAAAATAGGTTCTTTCCTGAAAGACAAATTCGGAATTACTATCGAAACCGAAATAAGGAACTCACAATCATTCAGTAAAGGGACATTGCTTGATTTGTATCACAACCTCGAATCCGGGGAACTCGTTTTTTCGGTTATAAGCCGGGATTACCTTCAAAATGAAAGCTGTACAAGAGAATTAATTGACATGACAAAGCACCATCTCGATTTATATTTAAGCCATACGTTTCATGTTTTAATGAAGGATATTTATGAAGGTGATTTTAACGTATTTGATTCACTTGGCAGGTCGGAATTACTTAAATACTGGAAACTTAGAATTGAGAAACTCGAAAAAAATCATAAGCTATTAGTCAGCGATAAAAAAGAAAAAGAATTTTATAGAAAACTACGGACTGAATTTGACGAGATAAAAAAAATTATTGAGGAAATTCACGATTTGCTGGATTTAATAAGAGAGAGCCAGCATAAAATATATTATGAGATTCTTCTTAATAAAATATCAGAACCTCAGGAACTTGAAACGCTTCTTCCCAAACAGGCAAAGCTTCATTCCATCAGTTCCTCTCTTGAGACAACATATAAAAGAATTAAAATCCCATCAACAAATAATCCAGAGAAACCTGAATTTCCACCAGAACCTTTTTATATTCCCAAATTCCCTGCATCAAAAACATTCAAAATACATGTACCCGGTTTTGATAACGTCTTGTTGAAAGATGAAAGCACAAATCCGACAGGTACTCATAAAGACAGAATGGCATGGGAGGTTGTGATTAAGTATAAATCTCTCATTGAAAGCCTTAAATACAAGAACCAGGACTCATTGCCGCAGATGTCAATTATTTCTTCCGGTAGTGCTGCTATTGCAATTCAGCACTTGTTCAATCTTTTCAAAATTCCGACAAGGCTGAAAGTTCTTGTTGACCATAACCTGAATCACAATATTAAAGACTCTATTAAACAAATCGGTTGTGAGCTATATGAATGTAATCTTGCAGAAAAACTTCTGACATCCGAAGAAATAAAATCCCGGACTGATAATAAGAATGGTATCGATATAACATACAGAGAAGTGCTCGACCCTACACATGACAATTATTATGACTGGATGAGCTATGAAATTCTGCATGAAAAGCCTGATTACTGCTTTATACCATTTGGAACAGGTGACCTTTTTATTAACGTCCTTAACATTGTTAAAATTGAATATTTCAATTCATTCGTTTCAAAGCATGACCCAAGATTTTTCAGCAATGTTGATATATTGAAAAAATGCAGTTTCCTGGGTGCGTCAACTAACTTACCATCAACAAGGCTTGACAAGTTATTTTCAAGCTTTCTCCCTTCACTCGATTCTTTTAAAAAATATATAGTAGAATTAAAAGAAGAATATGATTGTGTTGGAAGTGAGACAGATATATATAATGTTGACGAAAAGTATGTAGATAAAGCAATAGATATTGCAAGTTACGAGAAGATAAATTTTGAACCGTCGGGAATGGCAGGTTTAGCATTACTCTTGCAATTGGAAAAACAAATTCCGAAGAAGTCCCGAATTTTAATCGTTAATACAGGAAGAACAAGAGACGTAAATGAATTGATAGAATATAACAGGAAATTTCTTTCCTAAAAAATGAAATCATTTTTTTAATCAGTATTCGATTCAGCTGAAAATAATAATTTCTTTGAGATATTTATAAGACTCTATATTATTAACAAAATCTTTAACTAAAAGAAATTATTTAATCAAATTCATAAGCTTTGTTATCCTATCAAAACCGTATGTCAGTGTACATAAATATACTCCGCTTGACAGATTATATTCCGAAGAATTAAACTCAACATTGTGATAACCGGCTTTGGAATATCCATCATATAATATCACTGCACTTTTCCCGAGAATATCTGTTACACTTATTGTAACATAAGCAGGGTTATCCAACCTGAAATTAATTGATGCATTACCAGAAAAAGGATTTGGCATAATTTCAAATGAAGACAGATTAATTTTATCATCAACTCCGGAACTTGTCATTCGAACAACAAAAGTGTCAGAAACAGCACCATCACACACATTAGAAACAAGACAATAATATTTTCCGGTGTCCATATCCGAGAAATTGAATTTCTGTAACATTTCCCTATTAGCTCCGGGTATTATCAAGTTATTTTCGTACCATTGATATTTAAGAGGGTCTTCACCCATAGCACTGACTGAAAGAATGAAACTACCACCGGAAGCCACTAATAAGGGATTATTCGTTTGTGGTTTCAGGATTGTAACTCCCGGTATGATACTAAGAGAAGCGGTATCAGAAGACAAAATAAAATCACCGGGATTAGCATTAATAATGCAATAATAATTCCCTTCGTCATCGCTTTTAATATTTTTAATTGTCAAAATTGCAGAATCTGCTCCTATAAAATGATTATCTTCGCTTAATAAATCGGCGTCTTTATGCCATTTATAAGTCAGAGATTTGTCTCCACCGACAGCCTGCACTGTAAAAGTTATTTTTGTATTTGCACATGATGAAACATTTTGAGGCTGAGATTTTATAAATCCCGGGTGCCAACCTTCTCTCCATTCGGAATAAACAGTTGCAGTATCGTTATTCGTTGTCTCGTCTTTTGTCAAAGAGCCGTTACCCTCCTGGAATTGCCAATATCCCTCTAAACCCGGTTCATTACCATTAAGGTTGACATTCATATCTGCAATTAATTCATCCTTTGTTCTGGCCTTATTCCAAATTCTAACCTCATCAATTTCACCATCGAATGGGCGGTTCATATTTGAATTATTACCAATAAAAAGCGGAGATGAGCTATTGTCTGCAGTTTTTCCTTTAAACTTCACATAATAATTAGTATCAGCCTCCATTTCAACACCATTTACATACAGCTTCGCAGTACTGTCACCGTCATAAGTAACAGCAACATGCTGCCATTCATTATAATTTATTGCGTTCCTGCTACGGGTTGAAATATATCCATATTGGCCGGCATCATTACTATCCAAAAACCTTAATGTATTATCATAGCCAATATATAATAAAAATTTATTCTTATCAACAATCCTCCCTGCATAACCTGAGCCGCTGCTCCTCGGCTTAATCCATGCTTCAATTGTCATGCTGCCGCTAAGATTCAGGGATTGATTCGGCTGAATGACTGCATATTGAGATTTACCATCAAAGTCGAGTGCACTCTCACCGTCGAAAACATAAAGATTATTCGATGACTGATAAGACAAGTTCCCCCTATAAGCAGTCATCTGTGGCGTATAGATCCCGGGTACATAATAAACTTTCTGAGGGCTTAATTCATTTGAAATATCTCCGCTACTGTCTCCAAAAATCCATTCCCTGCTTGATACCGGTTTTGTAACTAAGGATTTATCAGTAAATTTAACATTTAGAGGAGCATGACCGGTATTAGGTACCATATCGAAACCAGGAACTACATAATCAAATCCCATACCGAAGAAATTCATTATTCTTTGTATCAGTTCATATCTTGTAGAGGGCTGCGCCCCGTCGTAAAGCTCAGCTATCGGATATGAACTGTAAAATGTTTTTTGTCCGAAGAAACCAATATTTTCCAATCCGACTGTTCCATAATCCGGTTGAACGAGAGCCGCTGTTCCCTCCCCGGGTACGACGTTATCAACCGACCTGAATGTGATAAATCTTGAACCGAAAAACTGCATATTATTCGTAATTGCAGATAACTGTCCTTCCAGGGTATCGAGATAAACATAGTCAGCACCGTCATCGGAACTTTTTATACCGAAAAGGTCCAGCAGATTTTGATTATTTCTCTGGTCCCAGCCCAAGGCTTCTGTACCTTCAATATAAACTTTACCTTGTTTCTCCAGATAATCTTTAACCGCAGCAGCCATCCAGTCATCGAAACCAGTGGGAGAAGCCGAATAGCCGTCATTTGTATAGCCAATCGTTCCGAAACACAAAAATGCATAATCAAACCCGAACAATGTTGAAGGGAAGGTATTACTGTATATCACATTAATACCTTGTGCTTTCAAAAAATCTCTAATAAAAGCACCACTGTATCCTCTTCCTCCCTGAATTCCATCATAAACAAAAACACCTCCAGTAGTAATCGGGATTTCAAAATCCATAGAGGAGCCGAAAATAATATCCTCAGTTGAAGATTGAGCGGTTAATCTAAGCTTGGCAAATCTTGCAACAGCAGAAGGAGCTACTGTAATCTGAAAAACGGCAGGAATTTCCGTAAATCCGTCAGGATTCACACTATCAGCATAATCTGCTCTAACAACTTCGATATCAGGATCAAGAGATTGAATTGTAAATTCAGTACTCTTAGAACCGTTGAGAGGCATATAATTTCTAATAATAAAACCTAAATTAACTGTTTCACCCGGTTCTATGGCTCCATTATTGTTTCCTGCAATAGAATCATTCGTTATAACCTGTGTAAGCTCGAGTTTAAGATTCCGGGGTATAGAAGCATTTGTATCAATCAATGCTTTAAACGGATTTACCCTTCCTGTCCCGAGTTGATTGATATAATTCGGATTTACAGAATCAATATCATCTGTAGTCGAAAGAAATTGTGAAATAAGCCTGTCGTTTGTCCAGTCAGGATGATATGATTTTAACAAACCCATACAACCTGCTGCGACAGGGCTTGCCATAGAAGTACCCATGAGCCTTGAATAACGATAATTCAAAACAGTGCTTAATATACCTCCATCGCTTCCATCACCTCCCGGAGCAGAAATATCAACGCCGATTCCATAATTTGAATAAGATGCTTTTTTATCGCTGGAAGCAACTGAAGCAACACTGATAATATGAGGATAAGATGCCGGATAAAAAGAACCGCTTTGATTACTATTACCGGCAGCAGTGATTACAATTGCACCGATGCCGGTAGCATAAGCTATGGATTCAGCTTCAGCGCTAGAATAACCTCCCCCGCCCCAACTGCAATTAATAACATCTGCTCCGTTTTCAGCCAGATACACAATTCCCTCAAAACCTTTTTCAATATTGGTAAAATCCGGGGATGAGTGTGATGTCGGTAAAAATTTAACATTCCAGCTTATTGAAGCAATTCCGGAATCATTATTGGTACATCCTGCCGATATGCCTGCAACGTGTGTTCCGTGGCCATAATAATCCATTGGGTCATTACCCTCTGCTTTTGTAGTCCAATCAACCAAAAAGTCCCAGCCTATAAAGTCATCAACATACCCATTGCTGTCATCATCAATATTATTTATATCTCCCGGGTCAAAAACCCATTTCTTCTGAACTGAATCATATTCTATTACATGCCCGTTGTGATTTGCATCTTCACCAAGATTCTGCCATAAATTCAGCCGCAAATCAGGATGGTCCCATTCAACACCTGTATCACATACACCTATAATAATCGGTGTTGATGAATTTTGTCCCTTGAAAATATTCCATGCTTCTTCGGCATGAATCTGCGGTAAATGTTGTTCCTGGCTGTAAAGTGAGTCGTTAGGTACTTCTGTAGGATACATTATCGGAACCGGTTCGGCATATTCGATGTTAACATCATGACCGAAAGCATTCAGAATATACCTAATATCATCCGGGCTGGAAAATTCCAAAGTATAAATCCTTGATAAATCCGGTAAGTCAGTGTGCATTGCTTCTGCATAATCAGCATTTTTTTTCAAAAGATGTGCACGCTGTTTAAAAGTTTTATATACTTTATTTATTCTGTATTTTGAAATTTTCTCGTCAATGCTCGGAATATTAAAGCGAAAAACAACACTACTCTGTGTTACATCCGAAGATTTATTGATTCCGCTAATATCTTTTTTAATTTTTATATAAATGCGGTTTGTGTAATAAAAAGGATTCCCTTTATTATCTTTATCCCCAACGTGTTTAATACATTCATCAATACCTCTGACATAAACGGAATTGCTGAGCAGGTAACCTTTATCTTGTGCTCTCGATACCGAAAAAAAGATTATCAGACTTAAAAATATAAAAGTAAATTTTTTCACACTAACACCTCACCCTATTTATATAATTTATATTTCACAAAAATAGATTAATAATTTTATAAAAATTCATCAATTTTCAGATTTATAAAAAAAACCATTTGTAAAACCTCTAATCACACTTTTCACAGATTTAAAATTTTTACACCTTGTTAAAGAAGTTAAAAGTATGATAATAGGCCTTATAATTCGAACTGATAAACTGCCGTGCAAAACATTAATCGCGACCAGGTTTCTTACGACAAAATACCATTTCCAGGCGGGCATGTCATTAATATTAAGAACAGTTAGTTTTCTATTCAACACGGCATCCCGGCAAACAATCATCTTATATCCCATCTTACTTGCCCTTATAAAATATTCAGTATCGTCTCCGAAAAGAAAAAACTTTTTTTCAGGAAATCCTATGTCTTCGATTATTTTACGATGGATAAGAGGACCTTCAAAAGTCAAACCTATGGCAGGTATATATTCATTTTTCAAATCATTTTCAGATATAATTCCGAGCCAAAAGCTACGAAAGGGATTATTCAAATTATAACCAACAGCGTCATTATAAAACACTTCTCCATTAGCTTTATATCTCAATGGCGCTCTTATAATATTTGAATCTACATCCTTTAACAAGTTTTCAAGGCAATCGGGTACCGGAACAACATCATCATCCATAATCCAAATCCAATTATTTGATTTAGCAATCGCTGTCTTCATTCCTGTGTATTGACCGCCGGAACTGCCAAGATTAGGCTGTGTTATAATAGTTAAACCTTCCTGTTTCTCGAGCCAATCTGATGTTCCGTCTGTACTTGAGTTGTTAATAATTATTATATCATTAATTTTCTGAGTTTGGATTTTCAGGCTTTCTATAACTTCTTTTAATAATTCAAGCCTGTTATAAGTAACAATAACAGCAGACACAGATTTTGTGGCATCACTCATAATCAGACATTATCCTTGAAATTTTTCACTAAAAATAAATCCGAATTGTCATTATCAAGAATATAATCTTTAAACATCCTTGTGCCTTCCTTATGTGTGACGAGATATAATCTCTTTATACATTCATCATAGCTCAGCCATTCAAAAGCAAGGTGTTCATGGGAAAGCCTGATTTGCATATTATTCTCAACCAACACACCGAACACCGGGGAAGCGTGAATCAGGTCTTTTTTCACTTCGAAGAAAGTCGTTACAAAAGGTATTGACCAGATTTTTGAAGGTTCAAGCCCTGTTTCCTCTTTTAATTCCCTTAAAGCAGCATCCAGGGCTGTTTCATTGGTTTCAATTTTTCCAGTTATTACCTGCCATATTAATGGATAAAGTTTGCTGTGTTCATCCCTTTGCATAGTAAGATAACTGGGTTCGCTTGATGAATTTTTATATGCAATTATATGAACCTGAACTGTATTTGAAATAAATGCCGGCATTGTGATTTAACGAAGAAAAAAAAGAAATTTAAATTGAAATGATAATGATTCTAAATAATTAAGTTACTGTTTATTTTCATGCCATACACCCATCTTATAAAATTTTTCTCTTCGCTTTTTAACGAGTTTATCAACCGGAATCCTGGATAAATTATTAATTTCTTTTTCAAGGAAATCCTTCATAATCGAAAACATTTCCCCGGGATTTTTATGAGCACCGCCGACAGGTTCCGGCACTATTTCATCAATAATTTTCTGTTTCTTCAAATCGCTTGCCGTTAATCGCAGTGCTTCTGCCGCCTGTTCCTTATAATCCCAGCTTCTCCATAGAATGCTCGAACATGATTCGGGAGAAATAACCGAATACCAGGCATTTTCAAGCATGAGTATCCTATCCCCCACTCCAATACCGATTGCACCCCCTGAAGCTCCTTCACCAATTATAACAACTAAAACGGGTACTTTTAGCTTTGAAAGCAGAAAAAGATTAGCGGCTATTGCTTCTGCCTGGCCCCTTTCTTCAGCTTCAATCCCAGGGAATGCTCCGGGTGTGTCGAGGAAGGTTATCACCGGCTTGCCGAATTTTTCAGCTAATTCGAACAAACGATAAGCCTTTCTATACCCTTCTGGATGAGGCATACCGAAATTTCTCATCAAATTTGATTTAGTGTCTCTTCCCTTTTGATGACCGACAATCATTACAGATTTTCCGTGGAATGAAGCAGTACCGCTAATAATAGAAGTGTCATCACGAAAACCTCTATCACCATGAAACTCTACAAAATCATCGAAAATATTGTGAATGTAGTCCAGCGTAAGAGGCCTTTCGGGATGGCGGGCTATCTGCACCCTCTGCCATCTTGTAAGGTTCTTGTAAATATCAACTCTTAAGTCGTTAACTTTATTTTCGAGATATTCAATTTCACTTTTTATATCCAATTCACCTGTTAATGACCTCATCTCTTCAATCTTTTTTTCTAATTCAACAATCGGCTTTTCAAAATCAAGTATAAGTTTAGTTGCCACTTCTTTTCCTGAATAATTGTTTTAATAATATATCTAAATCCAATGAAAAATTATAATTTATTAAATAATAATCATTTAATTCCTTAATTGATTTTTCGGACATGCGTTTTGGATTACTAATATGAGCTAATCCTGTAAGCCCGATTTTCCCAATTGAATACTTCTCTCCTTCAATGTTAAACAAACCCACTAAAGAATACTTACCTTTCAGGACATAATAAAGGTCATTTATTAAATCCCGTCTGTGTTTATCTAACAAATATACTACAGGCAGACCAATAGTCAAAAGAAAAACCGAAATTAATATATCAATCATTCTTTTAATAAATCTGTATCTGAACTTAAGTATGTTATACTTGGACAGTATAGTTTCTCCTGGCGAGACTTCATCAATAAATCTTGAAATAATCAGCTCTTCAAATTCATTAGCAATATGAAATTTAACCGTATGTGATGATATATCTGATAATATCCTCATAAAGTCGTTTTTTATAAATACAGCATCGGTAACAATAATTTCTTTAATATTGAATTGTTCAATCAGCCTTGACAGATAGTCAACATTTCCTATAATGGGAAAATTAATATCATAATTATAACTAAATGAATCTGTAGAAATGAGACCGACAATTTCCGTGTTCCTTGCCTCGGCTTTCTGCAATTGATTAATTATATTTTTAGATTGACTGTTAATTCCGACAATCGCAATTCTTTTTACTGATTCTTTCCCGGATAATTTATCATATAATAACAATACAAAACGATAAAAAGAAGAAATTAAAAGTGAAGCTAAGATTGTAAATAAAATTATACCCCTGCTGAAAGCATAATCCTTAAAATAATAGGTTAGAAAAGAAATGACAAAAAATGCAAGCATATATCCCGAAAAAGCCCGCCTGATTGTGTGCTTCCCTTCAAAATACTCTCCCACAGCAGTCATCGAGGCTAATACAATGAAAGATACAACTATAAAAACAGTTGGATAAGCATACTCAGGAAAATTGAAAAAACCTCCAAATTTGTAATTTGTCCCAACCATTATCATTATATTTACTGACAATAAATCTATCAAAAGTGTAAATATCTGCCTTTTATATTTATTGATATATGCTAACAACAACCTAGTGAAAATACCTATTCTAAGAAAAAGAAGAAAAATAAATGAAGATGAGTAATGTTTTCTTACAAATATTTCCATTGCTTTATAAAAATGCCTTACTTCATTAATTGAACTTCTTCTTGTACTCTCTCCCTTATAATGTATTATTTGTGTTTCATGGTTATAAAATATTTTCCACCCTAAATTATGAGCTCTGTAACAAATATCAAGGTCCTCACCATACATAAAGAAATCTATATCAAAACCATTAACCTGGTCAATAGCTTCCTTCCGGGTAAACATATATGCTCCACCAATCGCATCAACTTCATAAGTATTATCAATGCTTTTATAAGTTTGATTATATCTGCCGAAGATTTTTGATTTGGGGAAAATTTTTTGTAATCCGAATAATTTTGAAAATGATGTCCAGGGAGTCGGAAAGCCTCTACGGCAAGATAATTGAAAAGAACCGTCAGGATTTAAAACTTTACATCCTGCAAAACCTACATTGGAATTATTTTCCATGAATTCATGCATCGTTGCAAGATTATTTTCTTCCACTATAGTATCAGGATTCAGAATTAAAATATATTTACCTTTTGATGCATTAATACCAATATTATTAGCTTTTCCAAATCCTACATTTTCATTAAGTCTGATAAAAGAGAATTGAGGAAATATTGGTTGGAGAAAATCAACAGAGCCGTCGGTGGAGTTATTATCAATTATTGTAACTTCCGAAACGTAACCATAGTCCTTAAAATGACCAATTGCCTTAACAAGTGAATTGAGACATTGCAGTAAAAAATCTTTTACATTATAATTGACAATTACTATGGAAAGTTCTATATCGGACATTTTATAAATCAATAATATCTTATTATTTTTTATACTTAGAAAAGAAAAATATAATTCAATTTATTTATCTTATATTCTCATCGAAGCCTGAATGATACCCGAAGCGTAATCTCCATACTAAAAATATTGCTTCCCATATTATTCGTTTGTTCATCTTTGATACCCCGCTTCGTCTATCAATAAAAATAATTGGTACTTCTTTTATTTTAGCTCCACGCTTCCACAATCTGTAATTCATCTCAATCTGAAAACCATAGCCGTTAGATTTAATTGTAGCAAGGTCTATCTTGGATAATGCTTTAGCATTGAAACATTTAAATCCACCCGTTGAATCTTTAATAGGCATACCTGTTATTATCCTTGTATAAAGATTTGCTCCATAACTTAATATTAAACGGGATAAAGGCCAATTGACAACATTAACTCCCGTTTTATATCTGGAACCGATAACCAAATCGTATTCTTTCAATTCTGATAAAAATTGAGGGATCATATATGGGTCATGGGAAAAATCTGCATCCATTTCAATAATGGTTTCATAGCCGAGATTAAGAGCATAAGCAAAACCTTCGCAATAGGCAGTGCCCAGACCCATTTTCTTTTGACGGACTAATAAATGTAATCTGGAGTCATTATCTTTCATCTTTGAAACAAGTTCAGCAGTTCCATCGGGAGAGTTATCATCAACAATAAGTATATTAATGTCATTTACAACATCAAATATTGTATTGATGAGATTTTCGATATTCTCGATTTCATTATATGTAGGTATCACAACAACAGTTTTCATCCCTAACCTTTATGCTTGTCCATGGCCTCTAATCATGTGTAGAATAGTTCTTACAATAATTTCAAAATCCAAACCAAAAGAAATATTTTCAATATAGTAAAAATCAGCTTTAAGCCGTTTATCAATCTCTTCTTTTGATTCAACATAAGAAGAATTATTTACTTGATGCCATCCTGTAATACCAGGTCTGACAACAAGCCTTCTTTTATAATATGGAGCAATTTCTGAAAATTTATCAACAAATACGGGTCTTTCAGGTCTTGGGCCAACAATACTCATTTCACCTTTAAGAACATTCCAAAACTGTGGGACCTCATCCAAATGTGTTTTTCGAAGAAATCTCCCAAACTTCGTAACTCTTTTATCATTAATTTGAGCCCATTGAGGACCATGTTTTTCAGCATCTTGTATCATTGAACGAAACTTGATTGTTATAAAATGTAAACCATCCTTGCCAACCCTAACTTGCTTGTAGAATATTGGTCCAATAGTTTCAATTTTAATAATTATTGAAATTATTACCCAAAAAGGAAATCCAATAATTAATAAAATGATACTTATTAGAATATCCATTGCTCTTTTTGTAATACTTTGCCATGGTGTTAATAGCTGAGTATTTATTTCAATTAAAGGAATACCATATAGATGAAATGCTCTCGTTTGTCCAGTAAAAAAATCATACATATCAGGAACAATTTTCATAGGAAGTTTTTTTTCGGCACAGAGTGACGTAATTTTCATTAGAAGTTGATGTTCAGGATTATCAACAGCTATTAAGACTTCTTCCGGAGAAAGCACATCAAAAATATTTGATAACATTTCAATAGTTCCTAATAATACAGGTATATCATTACTACCATTCCATAATTTGTCCCATTTCACAATTTCGTCTTTATTTATTAAAATAATACCGATCGGACGATACCCCCAAAATTGCGAAACATTTATTTGTAATAATAAGTCTTTTACTTCAATTGCTGTCCCAATTATTATTACAGGTATTGAAATAATATGGTTTGCTCTCAATTTTTTTTGGATCTTTCTGGCTACTAATCTGCCAATACTTGTTACAAAAATAAATAAAGCAAGATAAACCAAAAATAAAAGCCTTGGAGAATTACTGTCAAGAAAAACAAAAAAGAAAATAAAGAAAGTGCCAAATAATGATACTTTAATTATTGTGTATAATTCAATAAAAGGGGAACGGATATACCAATCTTTATATAAACCTGTTAACCAAAATAACAGCAACCAGTAACCTGTTAATACAAAAGCTGATGAAAAGATTGAAAATATATCCGGATTAACTGCATAACCAAAAAATCCAGAATAAAACCTTATAAAAAAGTGTATTGTATATATTAAAATTAAAGATATTACATCAAAAATAAATTGCATTCTTGGTGCATTTAATTTTCTTCGAAAATCAAATACATTTGCTTCAGAATGATTAATTCTTTTTTGAAATCTTCCCATGTCAATATCTTTTATAGAACTTTCTATCATATCTGATTCAAGTCTCTGTCAATAAATAACATTCAATAAAAATGGAAATTATGTATTTGGAACAACTTTTTCCCATATTGCATTTTGTGAACCCCTAACGAATTTTAATATACCAAATAAAAATCCAATATTTATCATTACAAAAAACAATGGTACTTTAAAAAGAATAAAATTAATTTTGATTTTTTCTAATACCCAACCTAAAAATGAAAACATATATAAGATCAATTGCCCATAAATAAAAATCTGATAAAAAACAGAATTTGGAACCATGAAAAAAGTACAGATAAATAATCCTATTAATAATAATGGGGAGAAATACCTTAACAATTTATGTGAAAATAAGAAAAATGATACCCATCCATAATCGGGAATCAATAGTCTTTTCATAGACCATATTGCAGCTAATCCACCTGCAACGAAACGAATCCTTCTCTTCATTTCTCCACTCATAGATTTCCTGCGAATATCAATTACTTTTGTTGATTTATCAAATATAACTCTTTTCCTTTTAAGTGATACATTCAATAATATATACAAATCATCACAGACATTATCATTAGGTATTGGAGAAAATAACTCTTTTTTTATCCCATACATTGCACTTAAGGTATTAGTGTTTGATTTTATATTCCCTTCCCAAATCCTTATAAAAGACTCTAGTTTTTGATATAAAGCTTCCCCAAATGAACCTGAATTGCCAATTTTATTAAAATAATCTACTGAAGCAACAACTGAACCAACAGTATCATCAGAATAATATGATAAATAACTATCTAAAGTTCCAGGAAGGATGTTTGTATCAGCATCAATAAAAATTATGATATTTGTTTTTGCTTGAGGAACAATTTGATTAATGACAAAATTTTTTCCTGATCTTGGAAACTCATACAATTCAAGTTTTTTATATTTTTCCATCAACTCTTTCACAATTGTACAAGAATTATCCGTTGAACCATCAGACCCAATAATAAAATTAATAAGTTCTAATGGATAACCTGAATTAAAAACCGATTCAATTGTTTTTCTTAATAGTTTCTCTTCATTATGCACTGATAATATAAAAGTAATAGGCGGTTTGTAATTATTATCAATTTTCACAGGTTTTTTAAATAGTTTGGATAAAATCCATAATAAAGCAGGATAAATTATATATGGAAAAATTATTAAAAATATAAATATAACAGCTAATATTTCTGCTGATTTCAATTTAATCTCTTTAATTTTGATTAAAAATCTTCGTATCTGAATACAAATCTAAAGGAATTACCGGCAGAACCATTTAATGAGCTATAATGATATATGCCATGTATATTAAATCCTCTTATTATTTCCCATGCAAATTCAAGATAAAGATTTACAGTATTTATCCTTTTACCGTCCAAAAATTTCACATTCATAGGGTCATTTGAACGCCTTGTCTGAAAAATATCTCCTCCAACATTTACCAGATTACCTGCTGAATCAAGATAATTTGCTCCATGCCTCTGATATGATATCTTTAATTTAACCGGATAACGATTACCCCACCACCAATATAAATTCATAGCAATTTCATCCGAATTAGGTAGAAGGTAGGAGCCAAAATTTAATCTGTCATTTGTCTGTGCATTGAGTGAATCGAAATGTGTAAATGTGTATGGTTCGACACGCGAGTATTCGACGGCTGCATCTAAAGCATAGGGAAAAGAGTATATAAAACCGATATTCCATGCAGATTTGTTGCTCCAGTATCCGGTTCCTATTTTGCTGAAAATCAAATCGTCGAGTAAATAGCTGCCTTTGATTTGAAATCTGTCGAAGGGCCTCAGAGTCATGTCACCACCCAAGTTCTTATTATCCCTGTCGTGCAGTGCATGTTCAGTCGAAAAATAAAAACTAATAGGGTTAAGATATCCGAGGTCAATACCCCTATTAGAATAAATCACACTCTCCCAAAAGGCAATTTCTCCCCATGAAGGTTTAATAGCGAAACGGTGCATTGCTAAAAATTTCGATGGCAAATCGGCAAAAGCACCGACGTCCGGACTATTAACAGGTATTGATATTAGACTCCCATGAGTAAACCTGTATTCAAAATTTGAAAATTTTGCTCCAACACTTATTGCATCGAATGGTGCAGCATTATCGGATATAAACAGCCTTTGGTTGATACCAGCACCGAGGAGCTTTGTTTCTCTTCCGATAATTGCATAGAACCAGCCAAGCTGGAACCTGACATGAGATTCTGTAAAATCGAAATCGCTGTATAAATCTGCAAATTTTACATTCTGCTGAAGCTTGTGAATTTCATGCAGTGCAATTAAACGGTCACCATGCAAAATAGTCCCATTTGATACCTGGAGATAAAAACCTAGAATGTTATCGAGACTACCAAAAAATCTGACACCAAGATTCCCATATTCGACATTCCCGGTTCCAGTGTCATTTTTCATAATAATTGTTTCCACTGAGCCTAAGGGAGTAACATTTGCACATTTTGTAGAATCTTTATAATGATAAATAAATTTTTCATCATTGCTGAAAAAACGTGAGGATAAGACCTGGTTAGAATCAGTGGAACTATAAAAAACCACTGCATTATTTCTTGGAAGAATTTCAAATTCAAGTAAAAATTTATTCAAAGAATTTATTTCAAAATCATTCAATTGAGCTCTGTGTTTTTCAATTGTCTTCAGAGCTTCAACGACTTCCTGCCTTTGTAATGGCAGGCAGGATAATGAAAAATGGGGAAGAAGACCTATAGTTTCTGCATGAAGTAGGAAATCGTAAACCGGATGAGTAACCGGGACATGCTCCACCTGTGCATATGAAACCAGGGAGATTTGGAAAATAAGATATAATAATAAAATTATTCTTTTCATACTAAGTGTTATTTTTTAATAAACCCGAAAATGATAACATTCATAAGTGCTGCAGCTGCACCCAATGTGCCGGCAATTAGGCTCCACGTTTGCAGATCAGTGCCTGCAGGCAAATCCCTGGCTCTCGGTACATAAATTTCATCCCCCGCATAAACCATCACATCGTTATCTCCTTCAACCCATGTTTTGTTTTTTCCTCTTATGATTCTCGCCCTGTCCGGTTTGGCTCCAACGGCGTAACCTCCCGCATGCTTTATATAGTAATCCATATTTTCATTATTATTATAAGATATGTATCCGGGTTTATTAACTTGTCCGTAAACAAAAACACTACCGGGATTTGTAGGAACGATAATTAAATCACCATCCTGGAGAATTACATTATCCTTATCTGAATTTCTATCGAATACAGAAGCAAAATCGCAGGAAACAACCGGTTGTCTCATATTCATGTCAATATTGAAGCGGATGGTATCTTCAAGGGTCAGGTCACTATATTGAAATTTCTCTTCAATTTCCCTTCGGGGATTTGTAGAATAATTTATGTCTTTGTCACGCCTTATTATCTTAGCAAGCGGTAAATATGCTTCTTTTGTGAATCCACCAGTCTTATCTATCAATTCCTTTAATTTTGTCTTACCAATTTCAATTGGATAAACACCGGGATTTTTTACACACCCCGAGACTGCCACCAGTCCACTTAGCGGTATTGGCGGTTCAGGTTTCTGCCCGACAATTATCATAGCACCGGGTTCCAATTCATAATCTTTCCCTTCAATATTCATATTTGAATCAAGCTCCAGTTGAATCTTTTCATCACTTCCATTCGTGTAAAGAAAGATATTGCTTTCATCGGCATAATCCTTAAAACCACCGCATAATTTAAGCAGGAGCGAAACCCTATCTCCCTTTTTATAAGGTATAATACCCGGATGCTGAACTGCCCCGCCAATTGATATAGATGCAAAATTATCCGGCTCGAACGGGACATATATTTCATCTCCCTCACGAAGATATGGATTGAGTTTATAATCGGAATACGCTACAGCTTTCATCAAGTCAGCTATAATATATGTGCCATCACTATGCTTGATGTATATGTTTCTCAAACCATACTTTGCCATTTCCGGTAATCCGCTTTCGGACAGCATTTTCTCCCTTTGCTGCCTTTTGTCATTATATGTAGTTAACGCCATAGATTCCTGGAGGCTTGTCTTGTTTGTGCTCTGTAGATAACTAGTCATTTTAAGTGCTGTAGATATCGTATAGGTCGCAGGCATAACCTGCGTTCCGGAATTTATAACATTCCCGTTAATTGTTACCAGAACCGTTCTTGGTTGGTAGAGCAAAACAAAAGCACTGGTATTAGGATTCCTCTCAATAATCAATTTCAAAATAGTATCACGGGCTTCTTTTAAAGTCTTACCCATAAGTGAAATCTCGCCCAACCTTGGAAGTAAAATCGTATTTTCAGGTGATACGGTTACATAATCGGGAAAAAGTGAAGCACTAAGATTCATTATAGTAAGTATATCTCCAGGCCCAACATAATAATACTCAGGCTGAATGATATTACCAACAGCAACTCTTTCGCCCCTGGTAATCTTATTAATATCTGCATTATTAACAGCTTGCTCCTGGAGTAAGGTTTCCGTGTCGAATTGTGAGATTCCTTTTATTTGAGAGTATGAATTATAAGAATATAAAAGAAAGAAAAAAAACGCAAAAAGACTTAATCTGCTCATGAATTTTATCATAATATCATTATCTTGATTATTGATTGCAAATAATTATAAAAGACACAAATTTATTATAAATATTTTTCATAATAAATTTAAGTTAATAAATTTTTTAGAATAATATCGGCTATCCTCTCCGATGCTTTTCCGTCCCATAACGGAGGCACTTTCCCTTCCTTCCTGCTCTTCTTAAGTATATCATTAATTGCCTTTTCTATATTATGCAGTTCGGGTTTAACGAGTATATTAGTTCCTGTTTCAATCGTCGAAGGGCGCTCGGTTGTTGTCCGTAAGGTCAGGCATGGCACCTGTATCGCTGTGGTCTCCTCCTGGATGCCGCCCGAATCGGTCATAACAAAATCACATTCATACATCAGCCCCAGAAATTCGATATAACCCAGTGGTTCGATAAGCATCAATCCGGGAATTTCTTTTACAAGAGATTCATATCCAAAAAAAGATATATCTTTCCTCGTACGCGGATGAACAGGAAATATGATTTTTCTTTCTTTCGACAGGTTTTTGAAAATATAGAGAAATTCTTTTAGCTTCTCCGGCTCGTCAACATTTGTCGGCCTGTGTAAAGTAACAAGGACATATTCTTTAGGCTTTAAACCGAATTTCGCAAGAACAGCCGCCGGATTAGCCCTGTCAAGTGCATATAGCAGAGAATCAATCATCGTGTTCCCAACAAAAAAGATTTTTTCTTCAGGGAAACCCTCATATTTCAAATTGCGTATAGCAGAATCTTCCGTTACAAAGCAGTAGTTACAAATTGTATCGGTAACAACCCTGTTGATTTCTTCGGGCATAGCCCTGTCGAAACTCCTTAATCCCGCTTCGACATGGGCAACTTTAATTCCAAGCTTGACGGCAGTTATAGCACAGGCAAGTGTCGAGTTGACATCACCGACTACGATAACAAGGTCAGGTTTAAGTTGAATACAAACCTTCTCAAACTCGAGCATAACCTTTGCAGTTTGCTCTGCATGCGTTCCTGAACCAATACCAAGAAATGCAGAAGGCACGGGCATATCGAGGTCTTTAAAAAAAGCATCCGACATCGAAAAGTCATAATGCTGCCCGGTATGAACGATAAGATGTTCTATTTTATCATGGTATTTTTGAAAAGCTCTGTGCAAGGGAGCTACTTTCATAAAATTAGGCCTTGCACCGACAACAGATATTATCCTTTTTTTTGCCAAAATTTAATTCCTAACATTAATCTGAATTTTATTTCCCGTCACCAAGCAGAACAACATTTTTTCGATTTTTAATTTTTTTGCAGGCATTTCTCGTATCAATAACTACTTTACTGTTTTTAACTATCATTTCAAAATCAAATACACTATGGTCAGTGGTAATAACAACCGCATCGAATTTTTTCAGTAAAGACGGAGTAATCTCTTTTTCAGATTTTAAGATTTTTGAATTAACATTTATTATAGGGATATAAGGGTCATAATAAGCAATTCTGCCGATGTTTTCTTTTATAAGTAATTCGGCAACTTTTAGAGCAGGAGAATGACGCAAGTCGTCAACATCTTTTTTAAAAGCCATACCCAGAATCAGAACTTTAGCCTGTTTTAAAGTTATGGACTGTTTTGCAATTTCCTTAACGACCATCGAGGTAACATAAAAGGGCATCTGCTCATTGATTTCTGCGGCAAGGGTGATAAAATTCGTAACGAAATCGTATTCT
>DAHXMP010000023.1 GCA_027371665.1 Bacteroidota bacterium
AAAAGCAGAGGATACAATAATTGGTTATTCATTTGGTTTGCAAGACCTCGATTTTTATGACAAAGACAATGGAGTAGTTGTCGGTCAGTTCGGTGCAATTTTCTGGACACATGACGGTGGAAAAAGCTGGCAATTTGACTCAAGTGCTGCAATTTGGTATGATATTCCGCCAACCATGAATGTGTGTTATATTAGAAAGGACAGAGCAATTATTGGTGATTTTTTGGGCAGGATATTTATATCATCGGAAGAGACAGGTGTCGTGGACAATAAACCGCAAACGGCAGATGAATACCTGCTTTACCCAAATCCCGCTTCAAATATCGTGAGAATAAAAACACCATTATCAATTAATGAAACACAAAAAATCTACAATTCCTTTGGGCAGGAAATCGAGGGCATTAAGCAAAAAAGAATTTATGAAAATGAAATAGAGTTCGATGTGTCCCCGCTTCCCGCAGGTGCGTATTTTGCTGTTGTAAATGACAATGGTAAAGTAAGAACGAAGCCGTTTGTAGTGATGCGGTAATCTTTTTTTATTCCGTGAATGTACGTTTAATTCATTGAAACTTAAATTGTTATTTTCTGCTTTCCTAACATCATTTTCAAAAAAAAATAAAAAAAAGTAAAAATTTTGAAACTTTTTCCCAAAAATTCGATTATTATTATTAGAAGGTTTCCTTAAACAATTTATAGAGGAGGCGGAAATGAGAAATAAAATCGAAGAACTCGGAACAATGCATTATATGCTGATAACATTAGCCCTGGTTGCATTAATTACATTTATACTGTCATGCAGTTCCTCAGGCAATAATCCACAGGATACTCCCGAAGGAACACTGGTAAAGTATTCGGAATGTAAATCCAACATATTAGATAGTACATCAAACAGCAAAGACTGTATCGAATATCAATACGACAGCATCAGCATTCTTACGCTTAAACATGTTAATGCTGGGTTCAACTGCTGCCCGGGAAAGATAACAGCTTCAATCGAAATCAATAATGGTACTATTATTATAAAAGAAAAAGAGCAGGCAGTCGGCTGTCATTGCGATTGTCTTTATGATATTGATTATAGATTGAATAATGTAACTCCTGGGATGTATCATATAGTAATTATCGAACCTTACAAGCTGAACGAAGAGCCCTTGCTCGAGTTTGACATGGATTTAAACAGCTATCCTTCCGGCAGTTTCTGTGTTGACCGATGGCATTATCCATGGGCTGTGTAATAAGAATTAAGATTTACAAATCAGGCACAATTGGATTAATTATTATTTTCCGGCAATCGTCATTTCGGAAACTTTGATAGTAGGGCCGTTAATCTGACGGCCGAAATCAAGGTCATTTCCAATCATTTCGATATCTTTAAGCATCGAAGAAAGATTTCCGGAAATAGTAACCTCGCTCACTGGGAAAGAAAGCTCGCCGTTTTCAATCCAGATACCGTAAGCACCCGTCGAAAGGTCCCCGGTCGTGGAATTGAATCCCTGCCCAATCGTTTTAACTAAGAGCATTCCTTTTTTCACTGATTTAATAATATCTTCCTGCGAGTGCTCCCCGCCTTTCAAATAAAAATTGGAGGGTCCCGGATCATTTCCGGTTGAGTGCATTTTCAATTTCTTCGCACTATAGGTATCGAGAAGATAATTTTTCAGGATTCCGTTTTCAACAATTCGTGTTTTCTGCGAAGGAACACCCTCGCTGTCGAATGGCCTGGACCCCAGACCGCCGGGCATTAGGGCATCGTCGGTAATGTTTACTTCTTTGTGTGAAATCCTTTCGCCAATCTTGTCCTTCAGGAATGAACGGTTCATGTAAACTGCGGTTCCGGAGACACATCCGGACAACATTCCCAGAATCCTGCCGGTCATCATCGGTTCAAATACAACGGGAACTTTCTGTGTCTCGACTTTTCTGGCACCGATTAACCTGACAGTCCTGTTTACAGCTTTGACTGCTATATCTTCAGGTGGTGGGAGTGAACCGAGCTTTAGGGATGCCTCATTCCATCCGTCCTCGTAAATATTATCGCCCGTGCCAGCCTGCAATTCAACACCTGTCGAACAGGATGTAATCCTGTAAGAACCGCTGAAGCCGTTCGAGTTTGCCAGGAAATACTCGTTAGAACCGGATGCAAAATAGGAACCGAGGGATAATCTTATTCTTTTGTCCTTCAGTGCAATTCCTTCTATAGCTTTAGCAAAATCAATTTTCTTTTCAGGCGGCATCTTCAGGATGTTCATGTCAAATAGGTCAAGCTTTCCTTCATTAACCTTAGTCTTCCTATACACCGGGATGGAAGCAAACGTGTCAGGACTCATAAATCCGGCACGGCGGATTGTATCTTCCGTTAATTTTTTCAATGTATCAATATCGAAGTCAGATGATGATGCAGTTGCAACTTTTTGGTCAACAATAACCTTCAGAGACATACTTCTCGAACCTGCTTCGATAAGCTTTTCGATTTTTCCGTCCCTGATTTCAACGGAAAAATTCTTCCCGTCGTCAATTGAAACTTCAATGTCGTCTGCTCCGGATTTCATTCCGTGTTTAACCAATAATTCCGCTACAGAGTTCAGGTTGAATAATACTTTTTTCATGCTTTGCCTCCAACTGTCATTTTCTTTATTCTAAGAGTAGCCGTTCCGGCGGTAACCGGCACTGACTGCCCGTCTTTGCCGCATGTACCGAGGAAAAACCCCATATCATTACCAACCATATCAACATTTTTAAGTATGTCGGTATTTTGTCCAATCAAAGTAGCATTTCTGAGAGGTTTAGTTAGTTTGCCGTTTTCAATCAAATACCCGAAGTTCACTGAAAAAGTGAATTTCCCCGTATTGGATACCATGCCGCCCTCGTAGGTAAGGGCATAAAATCCGCTTTTAACAGACTCGATAATTTCCTGCGGGTCATGCTCCCCTCTCAGGAGCACAGTATTATTCATTCTTGGAATCGGGGGATTACGGTATGACTGCCTCCTACCGTGGCCGTTTGGCTCTGTTTTCATTATTTTAGCCGCAAGCCTGTCATTCATAAACCGGAGAAGCTTGCCCTTTTCAATTAAAACAACTTTTTCAGTTTGGGTACCTTCATCGTCAATATTAAGGCTACCCCTGAAATCGGGAATTGTAGCATCGTCATAGATAGTAACAATCGGGTTAGCGACTTCCTGCCCGACTTTGTCCCACATAATCGAGGATTTCTTCCATGCCCCGTCGGCTTCCAGGGGATGCCCTACTGCTTCGTGAATCATAACACCCGACTGGTTACTGCCAAGGACAACAGTCTGTTCACCGGGTTTGGCACTATCGGCACCGAGTAAAATAATCGCTTCTTCGGCTGCCTTCTTCCCGACTTTTTCGGGTGTATCGCCAGGGGTATAAAAATCAGCACCAACTCTTCCGCCAGCATTTGCAAAAGCTGTCGTTTTATTCCCCTTTTCCTGAGCCGTAGCTACAACCATGAGCCTTGCCTGGGGTCTGACATCCGAAATCAGAAGTCCCTCACTGTTCGCTATTGTAACATACTGAACCTCATCCGCAAAAGAGGAATCAATCATGACAATTCTCCTGTCATAATTCTGAGCGGATTTGTAAGCGTCTTTTATTAAATTAATTTTATAATCAATTGCTTTATCGTAAAGAGGATTATTCATATTATATGCAACGACAGAAGGCACTTCCACATTAAGATTTGCTATATTAACTTTACCCTGCCCCGATGCAATTGCGGCGGCAGTAAGTGCAGTATCCCTTATTTTTTCAAAGTTGATTTCATTTGTAAAGCCGTAACCCGTCTGTTCACCATTGATAACACGCACACCGACACCCATCCCAATGTTTTCGGACGAGCTTTTAATGATATCCTCAGACATGGTAACAGAAGTGCTTATTCTATATTCAAAAAATAATTCGGAAAAATCTCCGCCTTTTGAGAGTGCAATACCCAAAAGTTTCTGCATTTCTTCTTTTGAAATTCCGAAAAATTTATCAGAATGAATGTCCTTACCTGTTGTAACACCTGCAAAAACCTTATCCAGCCACAAATTCGATGTAATTAATGCTCCCATCCCGGCTCCGCATTTAACCAAAAAATCCCTTCTCGTATTCATTTAGAACGACACTCCCGATTATTGAATCAATACGTTCAAATTAATAATTCGTCTCTGAAATTAAATAATTGAAATAATTTGTTAATTAGAGTCTAAGGCTTTAAATTAAAAAATTATCAAAATACATTTGTCAGAATAATAACAATTTAAAAAAAAATTAACGAATTAAATTAATTAATCATTTCGGAGGATTTGTTGAAAAACATAAGGAATTATTCTTTAGATACAAAATGTGTTCATGCAGGTATTAAAGAAGACATGTACGGCTCGGTTGTTACACCCATTTACCAGGTATCTACTTTTAAATTCAGGGATGCAGACCAGGGGGCAAGACTTTTCAAAGGCGAAGAAGACGGATATATATATACAAGAATGCGAAATCCGACGGTAGAGGCACTCGAGGATAGTATTGCCATATTAGAAGGAGGTGCAAAAGCTCTTGCCTGTTCAAGCGGCATGGCTGCTTCTCATACTCTTCTGTCAACGCTATTGAATGCCGGCGACCATGCCGTCTGCAGCGAATCCGTTTACGGACCGACGATGACACTTCTTGCTAATGTAATGTCCAGGTTCGGTATTGAATCAACTTTTGTGGATACTTCCGATACGGAGGCTATTAAAAATGCGATGAAGCCCAACACTAAGCTGGTTTTCATTGAATCACCCGGCAACCCGACATTAATAATATCGGATATAGAAGAAATAGCAAAAGTTGCTCATTCTAAGGGTGCAAAACTTGCCGTTGATAATACATTTATGAGCCCCATACTTCAAAATCCATTTAAATTCGGTGCAGACTATATAGTTCACAGCCTTACAAAGTTTTTGAACGGGCATGCCGATGTAATCGGAGGAGTTGTAGTAATTAAAGAAGACAGCGAATACGAATGGTTCAGGAAGAATCTCAACCAGGTAGGCGGAGTGCTCGAACCATTCAATTCATTTCTGGTACACAGGGGCATTAAGACACTGAAGCTCAGAATGGAAAAGCACTGCATAAATGCACAACAAATAGCGGAATTCCTTGAAGTTCACCCGGAAATTGACTGGGTAAGGTTCCCCGGTTTAAAAAGCCATCCTCAGTATGAAATCGGGACGAAGCAGATGAGCGGTCCCGGTGGAATGATTTCCTTTGAATTGAAAAAGGGATTGGAGGCAGGTAAAATTCTTATGAATAACGTCGAAGTTTGGCAGCTTGCAGTAAGCCTCGGAGGAGTTGAATCACTTATTCAGCATCCTGCTTCGATGACTCATGCGAGCATGGGAAAAGAAGCAAGAGAGAATGCAAAAATCACGGACGGGCTTGTTCGTTTATCAGTAGGTATAGAAGATGTTGACGACCTTATTCAGGGACTTGAAAAGGGCCTTAATAAAATAAAGTAAATATATCATGATTCGAGAATTTCAGGATGTCAATAACAACCATAAATCCGGCTACAGAAGAAATACTGAATGAATTTGAAGAACATTCATTTGATGAAATCAACAGAATAATCGGGAAAGCTTCGATAGCACAAAAAAGCTGGAAGGAAAAGAGTTTTTCCGAACGTGCCAAGCTTATGCTTAATGCCTCGTCAATCCTCAGAAAAAGGAAAAACGAATTAGCTGAATTGATGGCATTAGAAATGGGTAAACCTCTTGCCCAGGGAATATCAGAAGTGGAAAAATGTGCGTGGGTATGTGAATACTATGCCGAAAACGCTGAAAGACAGCTAAAGGATGAACATATCAAAACCGAAATGTCAAAAAGCTATGTAAGCTTTCAGCCTGTTGGAGTTGTTTTGGCGATTATGCCCTGGAATTTCCCATTCTGGCAGGTATTCCGCTTTGCGGCACCTGCCCTAATTGCAGGCAATGCAGGAATTTTGAAACACTCCCGTAACACGACAGGATGTGGAATAAAAATCGAACAGATATTTTACGAAGCAGGATTCCCTGAAGGTTTGTTCGGCACCCTGGTCATAAGTTCCTCTAAAATGGATAAAGTTATCGAACATTCTTTGATAGCCGCAGTTACACTGACGGGAAGCACTCCGGTGGGGCAGGAAGTTTCGTCAAAAGCAGGCAGCCTGATTAAGAAGACTGTAATGGAGCTTGGAGGCAGCGACCCTTATATTATACTCCGGGATGCCGACCTTGAAATAACAGCCGAGACATGCGTCAACGCACGATTGATAAACAGCGGGCAGAGCTGTATAGCAGCCAAAAGATTTATTGTCGTGAAATCCGTCCAAAAGGAATTTGAAAAGCTTTTTATCGAAAAGATGAAAATAAGGGTAATGGGAAATCCACTCGATAAGGATGTAACGGTTGGTCCACAGGCACGAAAGGACCTTCAACTGGATTTACAGAGACAGGTTGATGAAAGTGTAGAGAAAGGGGCAGAACCTCTAATGGGAGGAAAAATTCCTGAAAGTAAAGGGTATTTCTATCCACCGACAATACTGACAAATGTTAAAAAAGGCATGCCAGCATATGATGAAGAAATTTTCGGGCCTGTCGCAGCAATCATTACGGCTGTTAATGAAGACAATGCCATTGAAATAGCAAACGATACAAATTTCGGCCTTGGTGCCGCAGTCTTCACTAAGGATATCTCAAGGGGTGAATTAATCGCCGCAAAAAAGCTGCAGGCCGGCTCTTGCTTCGTCAATGACTTTGTAAAATCAGACCCACGACTCCCGTTCGGAGGTATCAGGCAGTCTGGCTACGGTAGAGAGCTTTCGGCTTACGGAATCAAAGAGTTTGTAAATATTAAAACCGTATGTGTAAAATAAGACCGGAAAAATATTTCCTGAGGGCAAATCCTTATTGAAACATTCTTATGACTTGCGTGTCTTTATAAATATTAATATTACATTAAGAATTTAAATTTTTTATCCGGAGAATTTCGTGAAACTGAAGGCTTTTTTAATTTTTATATCAATAATAATTGCTTCAAACTTATCGTTTTCACAAAACTATCAGAAACTGTTACATCCTTACAATCTCAACTTTGAAATTGGAACAAAAGGTTCGATGCCTTTAGGATGGACCTTACCCCTTTTTGCTTACCAAAAAGGTTACCTTGCAGAACTTACGACTGACAATCCAAAAAGCGGGAGTAAATGTCTCGAGCTGAGGCATTTCAGCGATTCAACCGATGTTCTTGGTTCAGTCATGCAATCAATCGATGCCGTACCCTACCGTGGAAGAACTGTAAGATTTCGTGCAGCGGTCAGGGCGGAAATAGACGGGCCCAAAGGTTCTGCACAACTTTGGATGAGAGTTCATCTCAAAAACGATTGTTCCGGCTTTGAAAATTATGGCGAACAAAACCCGGTTGTTATCAATGACTGGCACTATTATGAAATCACCGGCAAAATAGATAAAGATGCAGATATTATCAATTTCGGGTTATTGCTAATCGGTAACGGCAGAGCATGGATTGACGATGCAAGCTTTGATATTATTGATGTGGATACCCTCGATAACACTCCGCCTTCTCCACTGTCAGACAGGGCACTCGACGACATAGAGGCATTTGCAAAACTCACCGGGTATGTACGGTATTTTTATCCGGGAGAGATGGCCGTTGCTACGGATTGGGATAGATTTATTCTGAACGGAGTAGATTATATTGACAAAGCAGGTTCCGACCGCAAGCTTGAAGAACTTCTTAAAAACCTTTTTGAGCCTATCGCCCCGGATTTGCAAATTTATTCGGTGAACAAAATAAAAATCAAAAAAAACAAAATTCAAAATATGGATGCAGTACCGCGAAATGCGATGCCGAGGGTGGTTTTTGTCAGGCGGCATACAGGTCCTGGAATTGAAACAAATGCAACCGTTGTAAAGAGCGATGTTGTGAACATATACTCTCCGCTAAGAAAAAAAGAAGGAGCAGTATTTCAGATAATTGATGCTACTCCTTTCAGGGGAAAGAAAGTTGTTTTCAGTGCTTATGTTAAGGCTGATGTAGTCCTTCCTGCCGGGCAGGCACAGCTTGCTATCAGGGTTGACCAGGGTGAAGATAAAGTACTTTCTATCGGTACTATGTTCGATAATCCTATAACACAAAATTCATGGAAAAAATACAGCATCGAGGCAAATGTTCCCGATAGTGCCACAACTATTCGTGTCGGTTTGGTATTATTCGGTGAAGGCAAAGCCTGGTTTGACGATACAAAGCTCTCGGCAACAGAAAACGGGCAGACTACCAGGGATTACAAGCCCAGAAATTCAGGATTTGAAGAATCCGATACGGGAAAAATCACGGATGCATGGTTTTTCTTAGTTCCTTCTGAGGACGCCGGTTATTCGGCTGTTGTTACCGATAAAGATAAAAAAGCAGGAAAAAAATCCCTGGAGATATTTGCCGATACTTTAACTGCTGTAAAACTTCCTAAAATCGGTGAGGTATTTAACGGTAAGCTGACAAAAGATATTGCCTTTTCAATGCCAATGACATGTTTTATTGATTCAACCGGTTCTTTACCCCATCCTCCGAAAAAGCCAAAAGTGATTCCTGCTTCAAAGCCTGATGATTTTCTTGTCAATGGCGATGACAGGACTTCGAGGCTTTCAATTGTCATTACACTTTGGAATATATTTAAACAGTTTTCTATATATGAATTGCCTGAAAAATTCGATGATGATTTGAGACAAGCTTTAAAAAAAGCGGCTGTTGATAAAAATAAATATGATTTTTTAAACACATTGCAGGAAATCGGTGTTGAATCCGGGGACGGCCAGGCAAGAGGATGGCAAGGAGATGAAGGCGATATATATGCTCTGCCTTTCCTTTGGAAATATTTAGACGGGAACCTCGTTATTTATAAAACTTTCGGTGAAGACAACAATCTGAATCCCGGAGACATCGTACTGGATATTGACGGAAAGACAGTTGCACAGCAACTTGAAGATGGTTTGAAAAATCATGCCGGCAACAATTCAAAATGGAAAACAATGAGCATTTTAGCAGAACTGAGGTCCGGCAGAAAGGATTCGGAAATAAAACTAAAAATAAAATCAATTTCAGGCAATGTTATCGAGCAAAATTTCAAGAGAGATATGCTGATGTCAGAAACTACTGAAACTTTTCTACCTCCTATAGCAGAACTGAAAAAAGATATTTACTATGTTGACCTGACAAGGATTAATGAAGACATGCTGAGAAACAACTCCGGTGTATTATTAAAGGGGAAAGGAATCATTTTCGATATGAGAGGTTTTGTACAACTGCCGGTTTCTATATTAGGTTACTTCATTGACCAGTCAATAAATTCAATTCAATGGAGGCTCCCGGTGTTTACAGCCCCAGACCATACTATGGTTTCTTACCAGGTATTTTCAGGAATGATACAGCCAAAGGATTCTGAATTTAAGAAAAACGTAATTTTTATCTGCGACGAGAAGTCATATGGCAACAGTGAATCTCTGCTTTTTCTTATTAAATATTATAAACTGGGAAAAATCATCGGCAATCCGACAGCAGCTATGGCTCCGGAGGTTCTGGGATTTAGTCTTCCCGGAGATTATTATTTTGTAATGACCGGGCTATTAGGAATTCTTCCTGACGGAACATACATAAACAAAAAACAAGTCCAGCCGGACATAGAAGCTTCCGAATCGCTCAACAGCCTTGTTAACGGCAAGGACGACATTCTCGACAAAGCTATCGGTTATATAGAAATCCATTGATTCTGATTATAATCCAAAACAGGTAATGGCTTACCAAATAATTCACACTCCGGCGGAGAAGGAAATGTAATTTCCTTTCTCGAAATAATTATCCCACTCATTAGCGCCTGTAGTATGACCCGGTAGCCGGCAGTAATGAATCCCGACATTCAGCATAAGGCCGGGGCCTGAAAATACCTGCTTGCAATAACCTCCGCTCAGGGATGCCCCAAAACCAAAATTTCCGGATGATGACTATGTTTCTATGCCTGACTCACTAAGACTGCCGAAAGCTCCGCTTATGTCTCCCCTTATAAAAACTCCCTGTGCTATTTCTGAGAGAGGGTAATACTGAAAGCTTCCGCCAAATTGTATCGTTGAAAATTTAAAATCAATTGTTCTTTGTGCCGAGTCATAAAGGTCATTCCCCTTCATTGATTCAAATGTATAACTAAATACGGGGCCCACAATAATATGTTCTGTAACAGACAAATAAGCACCGATTTCGAAACTCAGGGGGATTCGTGATGTTCCCGTAAATCCAGCAAGGTAGTCTATTCTGTCTTTTGTATCTGGCGGAAAGGTATTGTATGAGTATCCGAATGTAAACATAAGGTATAGTTTGCCGATATCACTATTAATATCCTTGATTGTACCAATATTATTGTTTGGAACAAAATTCGATTCACCTGAAATTGATTTTGTATTTTCAGTCGGATTTGTTTTAGCTGAATTGTTGTTGTTTTCCTCATTATCAGCAAGCCCGGGATTTGTAATAAATACAAAATCCCCTTTATCGAGATTTGGATTCCGGATTTTCCCGTATTGAGGATGCTGACTGCCGTGGGAGTAATTAACAACTTTTTCCTGGAGGAACTCGCCGAGCTCTGAACCTGTTATGTAGCCGTCATTGTTCATGTCCGCCTCGCCCTTGAGGGCGGATGCAAATTCATCGCGGAAGATGCTCTTATCGGGTACAGTTTCCTCAGCACTCCCGGATGTAATAAACTGCCTGACGGGTTTCGTTGTTTTATAGGTTATGTTTTCAGGAATTGCTCTTGTCAGTGAAAAAATCGAACCTGAAAAACATGCATCGAAAAGGAACAATGCATGTTTCGACTGAATTTTCTTTGCATAAACTTCGATTTCCTGCATATTCAATGCTGTAGCCATGAATCCCTGCCTGTCATAATTCGGATTCGGAGAATTGGCGGGAACTATATAACCCATTTCTTCGTTGTAGCTGGATTTGATAGTATGCCCATGCCCTGCAAAGTAGATTAGCAAACGATTATCAGGGTCATAGCCATAATTGTTTATGAAATCATCAATTGCCTTGCGAAGTTGATTATTGTCAGTGTCCATTACTTTTGTACATTTAAACTGCTGTTTATCGAGGATGTTATTGACCACCTCGACATCATTTACAACTCCCGGTAATTGTGGCCACCCGTTTGTGTAATTGGAAACGCCAATAATCAAAGCGTAGCTGTTTTTGTAAAGATTGTAGGTTTTGCCTTCGTTGTCTTTTAGAGTGATAAATTTATCCCTATCACTTGTCTGACTAAGTAATACGGGTGTTGTGATAATTATAAAAACCAAAAAAACTATCAACGCATGGGAAACAAATTTTGACATCATTTTTCTTCCGGGTTTGTTAATGAATTGTTAAAAATAAGAAATGAAAATCTCAGAACAAATAAGTATTTTTTATTATTAAATTATCAATAAATGATATCATGAGTTCCGATATTAAGAAGTACTATTTCTTCTTCTCCGTTTCCCGAATTTGTTTCAATTTTAAATAGAATTCTGCAATCATAGCCACAGGAGCAAGCTCTCAGACCTAATAACGTACCTGAAAGTTTATAAACCTTAGTGATGGGTGATGTAAATTTTGTTCCATCAATTGAATTGACTAATCAATTCTTTCTTGCAAGTAAGGATAACTTATAACGAAGTGTTTATATGATTTATTAAATTGATTAGTGAAAATTAATTCATACATTGACTATTCATAGAGAGAATTGTGAGATATTCCAATCCTTCCTCTATAGTCATTGCTTTGTATTTCCCTGATTTGTATTCCTGAATTAAATCCTTAGCAAGAAAGGCAATCTTCTGACGCTCATCTTCTATTCGTCTTTTATTTATTATATCATCTATGAGAATTCTCAAGAATTACAAATAATTTTAAATCAATACAGCCTCTCGCCCAGCGCGGCTTTCAGTTTATAAATGCTGAGGGTATAGTCTATTCTTGCTTTGAGAAGAAGCAGGTTGCTTTCGGATACGGCTGTTTCTGCATCGAGCATATCAAGATTTGTAATTGCTCCCGCCTGGTAATTAACTTTTGCAAGTTCGAAGGCTTCTTTAGCATGTTGAACCTGCAATTCAAATTGAGCTACTTTTTTCAGTGCGGAATTAATGTTGGCATCGTTCTCCACGATTTCATCGTTTATTTTTCTTTTTGTAATATCAGCTTCAAATTTATCGGCTTCGATTGATGACTCTGCAATATCAACGCTGTTCTTTGTCCTGAAAGCATCGAAGAGTGGAATCGTCAGGCTGACACCGGCAACATAGTTCGCAGTCATTTTATTAAGGTCCGGGATGTAGCCGTTCTTCCATCCCCCCGAAGCGAAAATGCTTAAGTCGGGATTATTTTTTGTATTAAGATATTGACGATTTAATTCGTCAACTCTTACCTTCTTATTAGCCAACACTATTTCATCGCGAAGATTATAAGCGACCGAGAACATAGAATCTTCAGTTATTGAAGGTTTGGATGCTTCAAGGTCCATTTTCATCAGGTGAAATGTGCCTTCGGGCTTACCCATCAATGAGTTCAGAACAGCCAACTGAACTTTTTGAGCCGTTTGCAAATCAATTTTCTGGCTTTCAGCCGTCGAAATTTTTACTTCTGTCGAGAGAATCTCATACTGAATAGCAGAACCGGTCTGCATTTTCTTTTTAACAAATTCAAGATGGTCGTTCAGATTCTTCAATTCATCTTCTTTGATTTTGATTGCTTTCTGCAAAAACAAAAGTGCATAATAATTATTTATGGCAGCGAGGGAAAGCTTTTGCTTGACCTGTTCGACCGATAGTTTTGCGAGTTCTTTGCTTTCTTTTTCGTAATCAACGTTGTCGGAAGTTCTTCCGAAATCCCAGACTGTTTCTTTAAAATTAAGGGATGCATTATAATTGTTCAGGGGATATAAATCCATAACACCCATGCCGAAATGTGTTAGGTCAAACTGTGAAGTCGGTCCCAGCCTTGTATAGGAAGAAGTAATGTCAACGTAAGGATAATAACCGGAATTGGCAAGTCCGATTTTTGCATCGGCAATTTTGACAGCTTCGGATACTTGTTTAACCGAGGGGTGGCTCTGAATCACCGTTTTTATTATATCATCGAGCGACAGTGAATCGGATAATGCCTGTGCCGATTCGTTAACTGACTGTGCAAATAATGAATTACAACCCAAATAGAATATTGGAAAAGTTATAGCAAATAAATATTTAAAAAACCTGTTAATCATAGCTTCCTAATTGATTATTTTGATTATTTTGTTTTCTTTTAGTGTGTAAAAATAGAATCGGAATTATTGTGATAATAGTGATAATTCCAGCTATTAAAAAATCGTCGTCAATGCTTTGGACAAAAGCCTGTAATGAGACATTGGAAAATAAAAGTGCCTGCGTTTGTTTCAATGATATAAAAGCATTACTGCCGGCAAAATGCTGAATATGATTGCTCAAATGCATTACTGTACCTTTAAACACAGGTGAATTTGCGGACAGGCTTTCTCCATACATTTGAGAATGATAATGAATACGCGAAGTGAAAATAGTCGCAAGAACGGCAACGCCGAAACTGCCCCCCAATTGCCTGAGTGTATTAAAAATTGACGAAGCCTGTGCCATATTATCTCTATGAATTTCCAACAATGCGACTGTGCTTAGTGGAGTAAATAACATTCCCATTCCCAAGCCACGCACATACAGAGAATTCATGATATAACCGTGTTCGGAAAGAAGCGATAGATAACTGTTGATAAAAAAGCTTACTGCAAGAAGGATTATTCCCAAAATAAGCGGGTATTTCGGATTTATTTTATCCGTAATGATTCCAATAATCGGTGCAGTAACTCCCTGCAATATTCCTATAGGCAGAAAAACCGCTCCTGATTGAATTGCAGTATAACCAAGCGAATCCTGAAGATATAGGGGCAGCAGGAATGTGCTTCCAAACATTCCGAAACCAAAGATAAACATTATGATGTTGCTGATTCCAAAGTTTCGGTTGACTAATAATCTTAAATCTATCAGGGGTTCTTTAACCGTCAGTTCAGCCGTAAGAAATACTGCGAGGGCAATGGCGGCAATAGCAAAACATATCAGGATATATGGTGCCGACCAGCCGGCGGCATTCGAAGCGGAAGTACTTTCTGTCAGTGCATAAAGTACGAGTGGTAGAAATATACTTACAGATATGAATCCGATATAGTCGAATTTCCTGACCTGTTTATTTACATATTCTTTTTGAATAATCAGTGTTGCGAATAAACCAATAATTCCAACCGGAACGTTTACATCGAAAATTAACTGCCAGTTAAAATTATCTACTAAGTAACCGCCAATAAGCGGACCGAATGAAACCGAAGCAGCAGCGGCAATTGACCAGAAACCTACTGCAATACCCCTTTGATTCGGAGGGAATTCCCTTAATACAATCGCCATACCGAGAGGCATTAATGCTCCTCCCCCCAATCCCTGGATTACCCTCGAAAAAATCAGCATGTTCTCATCGCCGGAGATTCCACAAAGAAATGACCCGAAAGTGAAAAAGAGCAATCCTAAGAAATATATCTTTTTATATCCGAACCTGTCGGCTATCCACCCAGAAGTAGGCAGCATAATAGCCATAGCAAGCATATATCCTGTCAACACCCACTCAATCTTGTCAATACCGACACCAAACGACGCCATTATTTTAGGCAGGCCGACATTTACGATAGTAGCATCCAGGACTGCCATAAATGTACCTATCATTACATTCATCAGGAGCCACCATTTATAGCCCACACCCCTGGGATTCATATAATCTCCGGGTTTATTTAAAACTGTCCTGATTTTGTCTGAAAATGTCATATTAACTATTGATTTTTAATAATTTTTACAACGACAGACATGCCAGCCAGAATTTTGTAATTCTGAAGATTATCTTTGCCTTCGACGCCGTCAATCGAGATTTTTACGGGAATCCTCTGAGTAACTTTTGTAAAATTGCCAGAAGCATTATTTGGAGGAATCAATGAAAATTCTGCGGCTGTGTTTGAACTAATCTGGTAAATTTTACCATAAAAAGTCGGTTCAGGGAAAGCATCTATAGTGAAAATTGATTTTTGACCTAAATGAATTTCGTTTACCTTAGTTTCTTCGAGATAGCAAATTACCCATAATTTGTTTGTATTTGTAACAGTCATTATAGATTGCCCCGGCTGTGTAATATCTCCCGGCAGAAGCCACCGCTTTGCAATAACACCGTCGCAGGGAGCATATATTTTTGTGTTATCGAGCTGAGTTTCTATCTGGTTGATATGAGCCTCGGCAGTTCCGACGGAAGCAATTGATGTTTCAATCATAGCCTTCGATACTTTGATTCCTGTTTTTGCCGCATCGAGCTGAGCCTGTGCGGCTTCCATAGCTTTCTTCAAATGGTCGAACTGCTCTTTGCTGATTGCATTGCCTGCGAGCTGCTCCTTCGCACGGTTAAAATCGTCTGTGGCTCTCTGAAGATTGACTTCGAGGGTTTTAATGCTTTCTTCATCGAAATCGTATTTTGCGACTGCCTGTACCTTTGCCGCAACAGCCTGTTCCCTGGAGGCGATGGCGGTTTCTTTCTGTGCCAGCAAATCTGTGCTGTCGAGTTCTGCAAGCAGCATACCCTGCTTGACGGAATCACCTTCATCGGCATAAAGATGAACTATTCTTCCGAGCATTTTTGCACTCACGGAAACATTATCAGAATCAATGTGAGCGTCGTCAGTCGTAACATATTTCACATACTGCCTGTACCATAGTACAGCGGCAACGCCAACAACGATAATTACAATTAATAACGGTATATACCTTTTAAGGCTCTTCTTTTTCCCGTTTCCATTTTCATTACCCTTATCCTTTTTTCCCTGTTCTTCCAAATTATTCTCCATAGTAAAAATTATTAACTAAATTTTCGATAAAATGTCTTTTACATTATTTAATGAAACAGATAAAGTTTTTAGTTCATCTTCATTCAATGCCATTAGTTTTTCTTTGATATAGCCGATTAGGTTATTTCTGGCTTTCTTGATTGATAATTCACCCTGTTTTGTAAGCATAATATTTATTTTTCGCCTGTCTGACTCGTCATTGACTCTTTTAACAAGTTTATATTTGATTAATTTATCAACGAGTGTGGTAACATTGGGCTTCGGCATACATAGTTCTTTGCCTATTTCACTCATAGTTAAACTATCTTTCTTTTCGAGAAGCACTAATAAATAATGTGTACCCGAAGGAATGATTTTATTCAAAATATCCGGTTTAATCAGGCTTTTGAACATAAGCGGCTTGATTGAAAGTATGTTATCTACTATATTATCCAGCAAAGACATATTCATGTCAAATTATTATCAATAATTTAAAAAATTTTTATTAAAATTGATTACAAATT
>DAHXMP010000026.1 GCA_027371665.1 Bacteroidota bacterium
ATTCTCTTAATATGTTTTTTTTCAATATCCTCGAGAGAAGATGGAATAAAATCAATAATTGTTTCATGATGAAGCTGATGGTTTTCCCAAAAATAATTAGGCAGAGACTGCCTTCTGATCCGTAGTCAGATGCTCTATCCAGTTGAGCTACTGGTGCAGAAATTAATTCTGCTTAACTTTCATTGAATTTACCAGTCGCGTAAGGGATGATTTCCTGTTTGCCACTGTATTTTTTTTCATAATTTTTCTTGAAGCTGCTTTATCAAGTAACTTTGAAGCATTTTTCAATTTTTCTGCAGCATCATTATATACTGAAGATGAATGTACAGCTTTCACAGCCTCTTTCAATTGCTTTTTATTCAGCCTGTTATAAGTATTTCTTTTTTCAGACTGCCTGATTCTTTTCAATGCCGATTTATGATGAGCCATTAGACTTAAAAATTTAATTTAACAAAATTTACGAATTTCAAAAATAGCTCTTTTAAATCATTATTCCAAGTTATATCAATATTTTATTACTAATAATAAAATTTTATTTTATTCCAGCATCTCATGGCATCAACATAGATTTATATTATTTAATTTCAAATATCAGTCCTTTTTCTAAAAAGTTCTTCTAAATCTTTCTTGAATTTCCTGGGAATAAAAAATCTAAATGGGCTTCTCATGCTAAAAATAAGAATCTTCAATCCCCGAAGTTCTTGTCCAACATCCCTGTCCCATTCGACTTTTTTTATTTCATCCCAATAGACGGCTGGTATCCCAAAGCCAGCAAAACCGTTCTTACATATTAATAATTTTGAAAAAATAAATGAATCAACTAACATTGCGCTTAAAAAAATCATCTGAAAAATTAATCGCAACTCAAGTTCAATACTATTTACATAAATGAACACAAAGACTAGACCAATTAGTAATAATCCGAAAACAATTGTAATTGCAATAATCATAATCTTAAGCCATTTAATACTTAAATTTACTTTTACCTTTAAACCGCCAAGCTTTTTAATTATTCTTTTTTCCCTCAAAAATAAGAGCAGTGTAATTATAATACCAGCTCCTACAAAAGCAACAAGCGTTGCTCCCAAATTTAAAATATAATGTGCCATTGTAATTCTCTATTCAATTATAAACTCTTAGATACTGAATAATATTTCAATGTCTGACAATTATCTTTGAAAAATAAAATTTCTCTCCGGTTCTTAATTTCAAAATATATAAGCCATCAGGCAAAGTTTTCACATCTATTCTTAACTTTTGAAATCCATAGCTCAGGTTATAATCTCTTAAATTCATTGTTTCACCCATCACATTTGAGATTTTCATCTGAATGTTTTGTGGCTTTACTAAGTCCAGCTCGAAATAAATATACTCATCTGCAGGATTAGGACTAAAGACAAGGATATTCTCATTAATAACATCATTAACCGCTAAGTCAGTAACATTGAAAACATCTGATAAATCAGATATGCATCCGTTATAATCGGTAACTTGTACCTGGTAAAATCCTGTTTGCTGAATGTTTAAGAATCGGCCAGTATTACCCGGAATTTTACTCCCGTTTAAAAACCATTGGTTTCCTGTCTGCGAACTCGAGGAAAGAATGTTCCCAATTCTTTCGATAACAGGCTTTGAGGGTTGTGGATTAACAATAATATTACTTTTGGCTTTATTAACACATCCGTTATTATGTAAATAAGTATATGTAACCTCATGTGTGCCGACTCCGGCAGCTTTTGGATTGAAAATGCCGTTTGAAATACCCTCACCCGAATAAACACCACCTGAAGGTTTTCCCCCATTTAGTGTAATTAAGGAATCATTAATACATACATCGGCAAATCTATCGAGGGTTACCTCCGGCATTGCTTTGACCGATATTGCGGCAAATACAGAATCACTACATCCATTTAAGGATGTTTGTACAATCTTAACCATACCATTAACTGCCTCCATCCATTTTACAATTAAAGAATCTTCAGCCTGATATAAAATATCCCCTCCCTGGACACTCCAGTTATTAATAGTACCCACATCACTCTCGGAAGTATATAATTGTTCTGTGAATTGACATGGCTGGCGTTCACCGAATATTACAGGAACAGGTTTCCTGTAAACATTAACTCCCGTACTTATTTTTTTCTTACATCCATTTTCAGAAGTTACCTCCAAAGTAATAGTTTTCTGACCGGGAACAAGCCACTTCAGATAAATAAAATTATCTGTCGGATTGCCTCCGCTAAGAATTTCAAAATCGGTATTTCTAACACCCGGAAGTATCCAGTTGTAACTTGTAAACGTTGCTGATGTGTTCACATTCCAATCATCTCCCAGGCAAATATTACTCTTTGCTTGTGCAAATACCGGTGATGGGCTTTGTTTTACGCTGACAATTAGCTCGCTATGACCGTAACAACCGTTAGAATCCGAAACATTAACTCTCACCGTTTTATTACCGGAGCTTAACCATGTCATAGTACAACTGTAAGTATTGCCTCCACCTGATTCAATGATATAATCAATGCCGTTTGTCCCTGAAAAAGTCCATTGATAATTTGTATAGCTGGTTGATGTTGCATAAACATTTCCCGAAACTCCTGTACAAACATTCGTTACGGCATAATCGAAATATGGTTGTGGCACTGCATTGACAACCACATTAATTATTTTACTGTTTGTGCAGCCGTTATACCCCGTTATTTCTAATTTTGCCGTTTTTATTCCGGGAGTTAGCCATGTAACTGTTGAACTGTTATCAGTCAATCCTCCCCCGCCATTTATATAATAATCAATCCCGGGTGTACCGGTGAACGACCATGTATATTCTGGATACTCACTTGCAGTATAATACAATACTTCCTGATTCGCACAAGTAAATGTTGATGAACTGTTAAAATCAAACAAAGGTTTATCCTTTACGAGGACATGACTTGACACGACACCTTTGCATCCATTTGCATCCGTTACTTCAACCTGAACGATTTTACTTCCCGGGCTCAGCCATGTAATGGTTGTGCTGTTATTATTATTTCCACCTCCATCATCTATCATATAATCATACCCCAATGTACCCGTATAAGACCATGAATAAGATATATAATTCCCTGTTGTGTATACACTCCCGGAAGTCCCTTGGCAAACAAGAGTATCTTCTGCTAAAAATACCGGGCTTGGGCCCGGAGTGATATTCAGATTTGAACCATTGTCTGTTCCTTCGACATAAGGATTTGTTCCAATGACCCTTATTCTGTATCCTAATCCCGGAAGAAGGCCTATGGGGATAGCAGAGCTAATTGTTCCCGAACCCGTACCAACCAAACTACCTATATTAATTGGATTTGAGAAACCACCTGAGCCATCTGAAAGTTGAGCATAAAATGTATTACTTGAGTTAAACTGGTCACTCACAATAAATGAAACATTTAATCCAGTTCCCATACAAAAAGTACCGCTGAAAGGCGTCGTTGTTATTGTCATAAGTTTATATTCAAACTTTTGTATCCGACAATTATTATAATCGGCAACATAAACATAACCGTTTGTATCAACCGCTACTCCGGTTGGTCCGTCAAATTGACTGTCTCCTGAACCGAGTGTTCCCCATTTTGTTATAAAATTACCAGCTGAGTCAAACTTTTGAATCCTGTTATTATTAAAATCGGCAACGTAAACATTATAATCTTTATCAATTGCTATCCCTAATGGTTGTTCAAATTGTCCGTTACCTGAACCTAAAGTTCCCCATTTTCTTACGAAGGCACCATTATTATTGAATTTTTGTACCCGGTTATTATTTTGGTCAACAACATAAACATATCCTGCAGCATCGACTGCTATCCCATGAGGGCTGTTAAATTGTCCGTCTCCTGAACCATAAGTTCCCCAGGAAAACAAAGGATTTCCGGCAGCATCAAATTTGGTTATTCTTGCCATACCAAAATCGGGAACAAAATAATTTACGGGATTGTCCAATGCAACATCTACAGGTCCGCTTGTATTAAACTTGGTTATATAACCTCCCATAGAGTTGAACTTTTGAATCCTGCTATTTCCAAGATCAGATACCGATATCCTACCTTCTATATCAACAGTTAAACCATGAGGAGTATTGAATTCTCCGTTATTTGCACCAAAGGTACCCCACTTTAACCGGAATTGTCCGGTTGATGTGAATTTCTGAACTCTGTTATTGTACCTGTCGGAAACATATACATAACCGGATGTATCGCAGGCAACATCATAAGCACTGTTAAATTGACCGTCATCGGAACCGCATGTTCCCCATTTGGTAACAAATACATATTGAGCATTGGCACTGTGAATAAAAATGATTGATAAGACCAGAAGCAATGTGTGTAAAAATG
>DAHXMP010000033.1 GCA_027371665.1 Bacteroidota bacterium
GAAAAAACGAAGGCGAAAAGGGTAAAACAACACCTTTTTATTTGTATGGTGCAACAATCTCACCCGAGATGCCTTCACCTCTTGCAACACCGCAGGAGGGTTCTATTATAGGCAAAGGAACCATTAGGATAATAAACCTGGGACCGATTGTTAACTGGAAAGGGCTGGACTACGCACCGACCATCAGTGCAGACGGAAGAACACTTTATTTTGTATCGAACAGACCCGGAAGTGTTTTAAATGATGACGGGGAGCCTTCCCATGATTTCTGGGCAGCCAAAAAGCTTGAAAGGCTCGATACCGTATTTTTTAAACCTTATAATATTGATACTACAACCCATAAGGTGTGGGGTGATTTGGGTGTGAACACACCTTTGAATGAAGGAGCCGCATCAATTGCCGCAGATAAGCAATCGCTGTATTTTACCGGCTGTAACAGGCCTGACGGCTTGGGAAGCTGCGACATCTATAAAACCACTATCGAGGGTGATAAGTGGGGAAGGCCGAAGAACCTCGGCAGGTTTGTCAATTCTAAGAATTTTGATTCTCAGCCTTCTATCGCTCCTGATCAAAGCCGTATTTATTTTGTTTCAACAAGAGAAGGCCCCAACAGTAACGGCGAAAACATCGAATCAAACCAGGATATTTGGTACTGTGATTGGGATTATGACGCAGAAGACTGGAAGCCTGCAAAAAATCTTACTGCTATTAATACAAAAGGAAGGGATGTCTCCCCGTTTATTGCGGCAGATAACCAGACTTTATTTTTTGCTTCGGACGGCTGGCAGCCCAATTACGGCGGACTTGACTTTTATGTTACAAGGTACAATCCCGAGACAGATAAATGGTCGAAGCCTGAAAACCTCGGGGAGCCGATAAATACAAGTGCCGATGAGCAGTTTATTACTCTGCCTGCTTCGGGTGATATTATTTATTTTTCATCGAGAAGGAAAGACCTTTCAGGCTACCAGGGCGATTTTGATATATTCATGGCTTTCGTACCGACCTTTTTCCGTGCGGTTAACCTTAAGGGATCAGTAATTGATGAGTGCAGCAGGGAAAATATCCCGGCACACGTAACGATTAAAAATCCTTTAACCGGCAGAATTGTAGAAGACAGCCTCAACCAGATAAAGACTATGTTTGAAATGGTAGTGTCAAATACGGATTACGGCAATCCGAAAGATTCTATTAAATATGTAGATTTGGAGATTACCGCAGATAATCCCAAATACGGGAAAACCGTTATGACTCAAAGAGTGGAAAAACCTGCCGTAACGGAGAATCCCAACGAAGCAGGAAAGGTTGCCGATGAAATTAACGTTACACTGACATTAGGACAGATGCCGGAAATAGGCACACAAATCGAGGAAGCGGAACATATTAAGGAAAACAAGGGTAAAGAGCCCCAGCTTGCAGGATTTAACGGTCTCGTGATGAAACAGGTTAATACCTGGGATTTATATCCCCTGCTTAATTATGTATTCTTTGATTTGGGTTCATCGAAGATTCCGGACAGATATGTTTTATTCAAATCTTCTGAAGAAACAGAATCATTCAGCGATACAACTATAGTAGGCGGTACACTCGATAAATATTATCATATATTGAATATCTACGGTTTCAGGCTGAAGCAGTTCCCCGATGCAAAGATTGAAATCGTCGGATGCAACGACGGCAAGACCGCGGAAGAAAAGAAGCCTAATCTCTCGAAAGAAAGGGCCCAGGCTGTCTATGATTATTTCAAAAATGTATGGCAAATTCCCGACAGCAGGATGAAAATCGTCGTGCGTAATCAGCCCCAGGTTATTTCGAACCTGAATGATTCGATGGGTATTGTCGAAAACAGGAGAGTTGAAATTCTCTGTAACGACTGGAATATCATGAAGCCGATTTTCGATAAAGACCCCAAGACTTTCCCCCAGCCTGAAGCTATGAAATTCACTATGAAGAACGGAATAGAAGATGCCCTCGTCGCCAAACGAAGAATTGAAATAAAGAGAGGCGATGAAATGTGGAAAGTGCTCAGCGATGTGGGAACTATTGACAAAACAACAACATGGGACTGGCGTGATGAGAAAAGGAGATTTCCGAAAGATGAAGTTCCATACACTGCACAATTGATTTTAACTACAAGTTCGGGTTCGGAATGTAAATCCTTGCCGGTGAAAATTCCCGTTATGCAGGTTAAAACAGAACAGCAGCAGGTCGGAAAATTAAATGACAGCACATGGGAAAAATACAGCCTTATCCTGTTTCCCTTCGACAGGAGCGATGCAGGCCCAATCAATTCAAAGATTATGGAAGAGTATGTTTATAACAGGTGCTTCCCAACCTCCAAGATTGAAGTTATCGGGCATACAGATGTCGTGGGACTTTACGACCACAATGCTGCATTATCTGAGAGGCGTTCCAAGACTGTTTATACCGGTATTATGAAAAAGACAAAAGGAGTTTTCGGTCAATTAACAAGCAGGGGAGTAGGCGAAGACGAGCCTTTATATACTAATGAACTTCCCGAGGGAAGATTTTACAACAGGACTGTACAGGTGATAATAAAGACACCGCTTTCGCAGTTCAAATAATTCTGCGAAAATAAGGATAAATTAAAAAAGAAAAGGGGCGTGACTGCGTCCCTTTTTTTATAAATTATCGGTTTTATTTATGAAAGATGAATTACCAAAAATAGCAATTGTCGGTTACGGCTCGATGGGCAGGGAAATTGAAAAGCTTGCCACAGCACAAGGCATATATGTAACAGATGTATTCGATATTGATACTCCGGTCAATGTAAACAGGAATTATGATTTCGATGTTGCCATTGATTTTACATTTCCCGAATCTGTTGAAGAGAATGTCAGGAAGCTTGCGGGATTAAAGAAAAATATCGTTCTCGGAACGACGGGGTGGAAAGCAAAAGAAAAGGAAATAAAAGATATTGTAAACTCTGAAAGCACAGGCATAGTTCACAGCTCGAATTTTTCAGTAGGGATGCAATTTTTTTTCAGGCTAGCCGGATATTCTGCAAAACTGCTGAATAAGCTGGAAGGTTATGACATTATGCTCAGCGAAATCCACCATAGGAGGAAGAAGGACAGCCCGAGTGGCACTGCAAAGACCCTTGCAGAAATAATTCTTAAAGAGTACGATAAAAAAAATAAAACTGCAGAGGACAGGTTACAGGGTAACATAGACAAAGAGACACTTCATGTTACTTCTTCGAGAGTCGGCGACGTTACCGGAATTCATGCTTTATTAATTGATTCTGCCGCCGACACAATCGAATTGAAACACAGTGCAAAGAACAGGAGCGGTTTTGCTTCGGGAGCATTGCTTGCTGCAAAATGGATTAACGGCAAAAAAGGATTTTTCGATTTTAACGAAGTTCTCGACGAATTGTGGAAATGAGATGAAGGCAAGAACAATCTTAATAACTTTTTTATTAATTTATTCCGGGTTCACTTTTTGCACGAGTGCAGGTAAAACACAAACCGGGAAAGACAATAAACCGGGGAGAGCAGATACTTCAAAAGCTGCTATAATAGAGTTGTCCCCGGCTTCTTTCGAAATACCGAAACCGGATGGGCAATTCATAACGGAAGTGCTGAGAATAAAAAATACAGGCAATGATACATTGCTGATAAACAGGGTGGAAGGCTCGTGCTACTGTGCTTCTTCGACCGTGCTGAATTCAAAGCTTGAACCCGGGGGTGAAGGTAAAATAATGCTTTACGTTAACATGAAAGGAATGTATGACGATAAGGATATCGTGCAATTTATTATTTACAGTAATGCGAAGAACCCTCTTGTAAGCGTTAATTTGACAATATTACCGGCAATAAAGGATAGCACGAAAACGAAAGAAAAGAATAATTGAAAATCATCTCATCACAAAAAACGCCTTTGTAAAAATTTTTCCCATTGCTCTTAATGACAGTAAAATTCGCCTGCCTGATCTGAGGATACTTTACTTCGATTTCATTTTCACCTATTATTGTTTGCTTAATGCCTTCGATTTCCCTGCCGATTGAATTGAAAATTTTCTCCGTGATATTTTCTGACACAGAAAATTTCAGTCTGAATTCATTCGAAGCGGGATTGGGTTCGATTTTTATTTCATTTTTTTTTTTGTTTCTTTTACATCTGTAATACCAGGGCCGCTCAGTTTTGCCTTGTATATACTGTGACAATCTGTTCCTGCAAAAATATTATTTCCATTTATCGCTAATGAAAAAATATTAAAACCAGGATAACCTTTTAGTCTATTAATTTTGGCAATCCAATTGTCTCCATTATCAGTTGTTATAAAGGCACCACCGTCTATACCAACATATGTATTTTTGCAATCAGTTACAAAACTGTTAATTTCATAACCACCAAGTCCTTTATTGCAATGTTCCCATTGGGCATTGAGGGAAGTTATGCAAACAAACAAAATCAGAAGAAGAAATAGAATTTTTTCATAATGGTTTCGTTTGATTTTTGAATATTAATTAAATTATCAAAAATTAGGCTTCAGAACATGCACGATATTTATATTTCAGGGAATTTTGATTCCCATTATTTTTAATTTTTTTTGGATTTATACATTAATATATATTAATAATAACAGAAAAGGGGAAAAAATTA
>DAHXMP010000035.1 GCA_027371665.1 Bacteroidota bacterium
TTAATTGTAACATTGATTACATCGATTATAACCGTGATAAGGGAAATATCATAGAGATTGACGTCAGGTACCTTGTAAATGGCGTATATTTCTTAAGGGTACAATCCGGCGTCTCATTCAAAACATATAAATTCATAATAAACAAATAAGATAAAAATATATCTTAAAATTTTGCTGAAATCCGGAAAAAGAGCTAAATTTGTAGTTCTTAACTTTAAAGGATTTGAAAATGAATCAGTTCGCATTAATCGAGTCAATGGTTCAGGAAAAGGCCCTTGACATAAGAAAAAAGAAAGACGGAGAAAACTTCGTAGAAATACCCGAATTCAGGCCCGGAGACACTGTCAATGTTGCCGTGCGTGTCGTCGAGGGTGAAAAAGAAAGAATACAGAATTTTAAAGGTATAGTTATCGGTAAACACGGAAGCGGCGTCAGTGCTACTTTCCGGGTTAGAAAAATCTCGAACGGCGTTGGTGTCGAAAGAGTATTTCCTCTGTATTCACCAATGCTTCAGAGCATCCAGGTTTTACGCAAAGGCGATGTCCGAAGGGCTAAATTGTACTATTTACGCGGAATGTCCGAGCGTAAAATCAGGCAGAAACTTAGCTAAAAATTTAATATTTTATTCACGGCGGCAATTCGTTTGTCCGCCGTTTTTTTTGCTCAAAGTAAAAAAGGGGCTTTGTGAAAATCTCAGGTTTTACATTTGTCAGAAATTCTTTAGTCTTCGGCTACCCTCTTTACGAATCAATTCATTCGCTGCTTCCTCTTTGTGATGAATTGATTGTCGCTGCCGGTAAATCCGACGATGACACAATTCCTTTCCTCAATAACATTCTGAACAGTAAAATCAAAATTATTGAAACCGAATGGGACCATAACCTCCACAAGGCGGGCATGGTCTATTCACAGCAGACTAACATTGCTCTTAATGCCTGTTCAGGTGATTGGTGCATTTATCTCCAGGCTGATGAGGTCTTGCATGAAGAAGATTATGATATGCTGATTGATGAAATAAAATCAGTAGATTTAAACCCGAACATTGACGGACTTCTTTTCCGGTATTTGCATTTTTACGGCTCTTATGATTATATTGGTGCCGGCAGGCAATGGTACAGGAGGGAAATCAGGGCTTTCCGTAATACAGGCAATATAGTTTCATGGGGTGATGCCCAGGGTTTCAGGAAAAAAACAAACCTTAAATTTGATAAATTAAGAGCAAGGCAAACAGCTGTTAGGGTTTTTCATTACGGATGGGTTAAGCCTCCGGAAGTCCAAAAAATAAAATTTAGTATGACTCAGACTTATTATCACGATGATGTTGAGATTAATATAAATGAAGCCAAAAAACTGGGTTCTTTCGACTATAGTTCAGCTTATGAACTTGAAAAATTTAATGGCAAACATCCTGAAATCATGAATAATAGATTACAAAAAGACAAATACTGGGCTGACTTATTCGACCCGTTAAGACTGAAGAAAAAGCCGCTATTAATGAATTTATCAGATATATTAGAAAAAGCTTCAGGATGGAGAATCGGTGAATTTAAAGACTTTATCGAAGTGAAGTAATTATGAAGAAATTGTCATTATCTGTCCCGATTATAACTTTCAACGAGGAAGATAATATCGGTAAAACACTTGAAAGCATCGCACTTATTGCCTCGGAAATTATTATTGTTGATTCCGGTTCGACTGACAAAACTTTGGAAATCGCCGGTAAGTACGGAGCCTGCATATTTTCTGAAAAATGGAAAGGCCATATAGGACAAAAAAATTCAGCCATTGAAAAATGCTCTGAAGAATGGATTTTATCTCTCGATGCCGACGAACCTGTTTCCGAAGAATTGAGAACTGAAATTTTTGATGCAATCAGCAATCCCGAATATGACGGCTATATCATTAACAGAAAAACCTTTTATACCGGCAGACTGTTAAATCATGCATGGCAGCCGGACAGGAAACTTCGCCTTGTTAGAAGAAATACCAATCCGGTATGGAAAGGTTTAAACCCTCATGATGAACTTCACATCGAAGGGAAAACGTCACTATTAAAAGGATTCATAATACATTACTCTTACAGGGATATTAAACATCATTTCAATAAAACTGTTGATTATGCACGCCAGTCTGCACAATCCTACTCGGAAAATGGAAGAAAATTTCATTTTATAAATCTTCTGTTTAATCCACCTGTTGCGTTTATCAGGCTTTATATAATCCATTTAGGCTTCCTTGACGGATTCCGCGGTTTGCTGGCTGGATTCAGCTCTTACGTTTATACATTTTTAAAGTATGTCTTCCTCTGGGAAGCACAGAAAAATAAACAACAAGGCTTTAATAATGATAAATAATAATAAATCGCAAATAATTACTCACCTTAATCATAGTGAATTTTTTAATCAAACCTGTCCTGATTATGACAACTCCAGGCGGGATGAATCAGGAACAATATCATTCAAATTAAAGAAAATTATTTTCAGAATTATCGGCAATAAGAAAAAATGGATTCCACCGGCTGAGAAAATTGACGGTTCGAAAATGAAAAGAGTAATTATTTTCAGGAATGACGGCATCGGAGATTATATTGTTTCTACTCCCGTAATAAGGTGGCTCAGGCAAGCCTTGCCCAAAGTCGAAATTGATGTTTTGACCTCCTTCAGGAACGATGCCATTGTTAAGCAAGACCCTTATGTCTGCCTAACATATCCTATACATCATAAAAGAATATTTCATAAATCCGTACTTAAGCTTTATAAGCTGAGAAAAAATAATTATGACGTCATTATCTGCCTCGATTATACAAAAACGACGAATTCTGCAATCCTGGCCCGAATAATTGCACCGAACGCTGAAAAAATAACCGTTTTGCATCCTGCAAGAAAGGATATTTACGGGCTCGTATTTAACCGCCAGACAAAAATCAACGTGGGAAGTACTCAATGGTCCCGAAATATGCTGAACTTTGTTACAGAAAATATCAAGCCCGAAAAAGACCTACCCGTTAATGAATGCAATCCTTATGTATTTATCCATGAAAAAGATTACCTGTATATTAAACCGCTGGTTGATAATTATCATTTAAAATATTCACCTAATCCTGAAAAGATTTTATCACAGGTTGATTTTTCAAATGACAAAAAAAATACAGGTGAAAATAAATACTGCATACTAAATATTTCTGCATTCAAAGAAGGACACTCACTTACAATTGACTTAGCTGTGGATACCTGTAAATGTTTGGCTGAGAAATACAACTCTCTCATTGTATTTGTTACCGGCGTCAAAGAAGATTTTTCAAAAGTTGAACAAATAACCAAAAAAATCAATAAGTCAAACTGTGTGGAATTAAAATTAAATTTATCTGAATTTATAGCGTTTCTTGCCGGTGCCGAATTCGTTATTACACCCGATACTGCTACAGTACACCTTGCCGCGGCGGCTGGCGTTCCTGTTATCGGAATTTATACATCAACGGACAGTGCTAGAACATGGTATCCCTATGATGTACCTTTCAGTATCGTTCTCAGCGCCAACAACAAAAATGTTGACAGTATTGAAACCGGTGAAATTTTGGAAGCCACAGAAATTTTGGTAAATTGGCTTAACAAGGGAGTTGGATATGGCTAAAAATGATAATTTTCCTAAAAGAATCGAACTGGCTCTAAAAAAGAGGCTCGACAGGTATGCTTCCTTAGGTTTAACTCCCGAAATAATTTCACAGCCTGAAAATATATTCAAACTAAAAAAAGACTGCAAAATTCTTCTCCTTCGGCAAGACAGAATAGGCGATGTCCTCGTAAGCGTTCCCGCAATAAGAGCATTGAGGAATAATTTTCCCGATGCAAAAATTGATATCCTGTTTAGCCGCCGAAACAAAGGAGTGTCTAATGCAGTAAAAAAATATATTAATAAAATCTGGATTTATGCACCTGACATTTTTTCAACATGGAGTCTGATTTCCGCAGTAAAAAAGGAAGGATATGATTTGGTTGTTGACATGTACGATAATGCATCTACAACTTCATCTCTATTAATCAAGTTCTTTAAAATACCCATGGCTCTGGGTTTTGATAAAGAGAACAGAACTTCTTATACACATGCTATACCTCCACCCGATAAAAAATCCGTTCACATTGTAGAAAGGATTGCAAATCTTCTTCTTCCTTTCGGGATACATCCCGGCAATGTGGATTTATCGCTTGAATACCCCATTTCCGAAGATGAAAAAACAAAAGCCCAAGCCAAAATGGGAGCTAAAACAAAACCGGTCAGGCTCGGGATTAACCTTTCCGGCTCCTCAAAATCAAAGTTTTGGGGTAAGGAAAATTATATTCTCTTCATCAAAGAATTGCTGAGCAGACACAACAACGTAGAGGTATTCATTTTTACAACACTGATTTTTTCGGGTCTGGCAAAAGATATCTGTAAAAAATCCGGGGCTTTCTTGGCTCCCATTGCTAATAAAATCCATGAATATGCTTTACTACTTTCGACCTGTGACTTAATCCTTACACCCGACACAGCGGCGGTGCATTTCGCCGCAGCTATGAATAAGCCCTGCCTTGCTCTTTATCTTTGGGAAAACAAAGAATCTCCGATGCCCTGGTTCCCCTATAAATCTCCGTATAAAGCATTAATAGCCGAAGGAAATAATCTCTCTGATATTAACGTTGAAGATGCCGTCCTTGCATTTGAAGAGCTTTTACATTCGGGTAAATAACATGAAACTTCTTATCGTTCAGCTCGGCAGGATTGGCGACATGATTCTTGCTACTCCTTTATTCAGAGCAATAAAAGAAAAATATCCTGATTCTGTGATTCATGTCCTTGCAGGCAGGCATAATTATCTTATCATTAAAGACAATCCCCGGATTTCTAAAATCCTGGTTTATGAAAAATCCCCCTTCAAACTCGTTAAGACTGTTCTCGATATAAGGAAAACAAAATACGATTACCTGTTTGACCCTAAAGACCACCATTCTACCGAGAGCAGATTCATAGCAAGAATTGCAATAGCAGAAAGGAAAATCGGTTATAATAGTAAAAATAAACATATTTATGATTTCCCGATTCCGTCCGGAAAAGAAAACAAAGGCAAACATTATATAGAAAAATGCTTATACGCACTAAAGCCTCTTTTCATCAATTCTGTAAATAATATACCGCTTCCTGAGCTTTTCACAAACCCCGATTCGGAAAATTATGTGCAGACCTTTCTTTCTGGCAATAATATCGTCGAATTTTTTTTAATCAACCTTTCGGCAAGTAAAGAATCAAAGCTTTACGTACTGGAAAAATGGGCAATTATCATTAATCATCTTTTTTCCAAAGGAAGCAGAATTGTCCTGACATTCGCGCCTTCCGAAAAACATTATGCAGATGAGCTGTCCCAAAATTTCAATGATTTGGTACTTTTTAATTCACGTTCAATCAACGATGTAATTTCACTTGTAAAAAGAGCAAAAATCTTGATTACGCCTGACACTGCACTTGTACATATCGCTTCATCATTCAATATCAGCATGGTCGCTTTATTCGGTGGACTGGAAGAAGAATTTCAAAAATTCAGACCATTAAACGAAAATTACATTGCCTTACGTTCACCCACCGGCATTGACGGTATAAAAACCATAGAAGCCTCCGAAGTCATCAAAGCAATAGATTCTCTTCTATCATTAATTGTATAAATTTTATAATCCCGGATTATTCATAAGAATAATTAAAATGTTTCAAAAATGTCTTACTGAGCGAAGTCGAAGAATCTTACCTTTGTAAAAGATTTTTCGTTGTTTCACTAATCAGAATGACAAGCCCAATCTGGCATTTGAGGAAATTGAAAGGCTTTATCGAATTATTTAGGATAATAATATTAAGGGCATCTTATGCCTTTATTATTCCTGCAATTATGCGGAAGCAGGAATTTCAGCGATTTTCCTCCTTTATTAGAGCACAATTTTTTTTTAATTAAAATACATTGAAAATTAAAAATTGAAAATTTTGTGTGCAACTTCTCCCTTCCTTGAGGAAGAGTTGAGGTAGGTCTATAATTAATTACGAATGACTAACGACTAATTGCGTCTCTTTTCGGATTAGCGGCTTTGCGAGAAAATTATTAATATCGTTTAAAAATTTATACATTAAAAATATTGAAAATATAAAATAAAAAATTT
>DAHXMP010000044.1 GCA_027371665.1 Bacteroidota bacterium
CTGCTTTCGCAGGAATGACATCCCTGAAATTTATTCAACGAAAGTGTGAAGATATTATTAATTTTGAACTTAAATCTGATTAACTTCGTTTTATTATCAGATATTTTCAGGACAAACAAAACAAAATTATGTGCGGAATTGTAGGTTATATAGGCAATCAGAAGGTTTCCGGTATTCTGCTTAACGGGCTGAAAAGAATGGAGTACAGGGGCTATGACTCAGCCGGTGTGAGCATTTTGACTGACGGAAGTATAGAGACAATAAAAAAATCGGGCAAGGTGGCTCAGTTGGAAAAGCTGGTTGACCATACACAGTTCGATTCGACAATCGGCATTGCCCATACCCGATGGGCTACACACGGAGAACCGAACGACATTAATGCACATCCCCACCATGATTCATCGAACAAAATTTCGATTGTCCATAACGGGATTATCGAAAATTATGCAATATTGAAGAAAAACCTAATCGAAAAAGGCTATACTTTCCGCTCGGACACTGACTCGGAAGTGCTTGCCGTCCTGATTGGTGCTTTGTATGACAGGGTGAAAAATATGGAAGAGGCTGTACGGTATGCACTTAACGAGGTAGAAGGCACTTATGGTTTGTGCGTTCTCTCGGTTTACGAGCCGGATAAAATTATTGCGGCGAGACGCGGCAGTCCTATGGTTCTTGGCATAGGAGAGGGAGAATACATAGTTGCTTCGGATGCGGCTGCAATTATTCAGCACACGAGGCAGGTCATTTATTTATCGGATAATGAAATGGCGATTCTCACCAGAGACGGCTATGAGACTAAAACAATTAAAAACGAGAAAACTACGAATACAATACATGAGATCGAATTCGATTTGGAACAAATCGAAAAAGCCGGATTTCCGCATTTCATGCTGAAGGAAATATTTGAACAGCCGGATACATTCAGGGATTCATTCAGGGGCAGGCTGCTTGCCGATAAAGGAAACGTAAAGCTTGGCGGACTGACACAGGCAGAGGAGCAATTAAGAAAAGCAAAAAGAATCTTAATCACAGCCTGCGGAACTTCCTGGCATTCGGCTCTCGTAGGAGAATATATTATCGAAAACCTCGCACAGATACCCGTCGAGGTAGAATATGCTTCCGAATTTCGATACAGGAACACTCCCCTGTATCCGGACGATATCGTAATTGCAATCTCGCAGAGTGGGGAGACTGCCGACACACTGGCGGCAGTATATGAAACAAAGCAGAAAGGAGCAACCGCAATTGGTATAGTCAATGTCGTCGGGAGCTCGATTGCACGTTCTACAGATGCAGGCATATATATTCACGCAGGTCCCGAAATCGGAGTAGCTTCGACAAAGGCATTTACATCCCAGATTTGCGTGCTGGCATTGATTGGATTGTATCTCGGCAGAATGAAGAACCTTTCGCAAAGCGACGGAAAGAGAATCGGTGCGGCTATGCTCGAAATTCCGAATCAAATAGAACAGATTCTTAATAAATCGGATGAAATCAAGGCAATGGCTAAGAAATTCACTAAATCCAGAAACTTTCTTTATCTCGGAAGGGGTTATAATTTTCCAGTGGCTCTCGAGGGTGCATTGAAGATGAAGGAAATTTCCTATATTCATGCCGAGGGCTACCCCGCCGCAGAAATGAAGCATGGGCCTATTGCCCTGATTGACGACAATATGCCCGTGGTATTCATTGCGACAAAAGATGAAATATATGAAAAAGTCATTTCCAATATACAGGAAGTAAGGGCAAGGAGAGGCAAAGTAATTGCAATTGCAAGCGAAGGCGACAACGATATTACGAATTATGCCGACCATGTGATTTATATCCCGAATACTGTGCCAATGCTTACACCCGTGCTGGCGGTGATTCCCCTGCAGCTGATGGCATATTATATGGCTGTCGAGCTGGGCTGTAATGTTGACCAGCCGCGGAACCTTGCAAAGAGCGTTACGGTGGAGTAAGAAAAATTTTATTGTAAAAAATACTTATGTATTTTGAAACAAGTTAGGATGACAGAGTTAATGACTAATGGTACTGAGTTTTGATTTCAAATCCCCCTGAATCCCCATTTTTCTAAGGGTGAAACTCAATTATGTCATATCATTGCCTTACCATCACATCGGAGGTTATCACGAACTCAGGATGAGCGGACATGTATGTGAGTTAGTCAATAAAAAGAAAATATATCCGTATATCCGAATAATAGTTATGTTTAATTTTAGC
>DAHXMP010000050.1 GCA_027371665.1 Bacteroidota bacterium
TTGCTTGTTTTTTCCACCACAATAACGAAAATTAACAGGACATATCATCATTCTTCTTATGCGAGTCCCAATGCTGGTAATGCTGCACCCTTCGCATATTATAGGTATAGAATTGCTCCTAAACCTGTGCGGCTCGATGTATGGAAAACTTTTGAAGGTAAATATGATAATATTTGTAAAGCAAAGCAGGAAATTGAACCTGTTATAAACGAAGCCGCATTTGCTTCTGCAAAAGTTTATAAAGGCACGGCAACCGACCTTAAAGACATTGAATCAGAGAGTATTGATTATATTTATACAGACCCTCCATATGGTACAAAAATTCCGTATCTCGATTTATCCGTAATGTGGAATGCATGGCTGGACTTCGAAGTTTCAAACGAAGATTATGCATTGGAGGTTATCGAAAACGGTTCAAAAGATAAAAGTTTTGAAGAATATTCTGTTTTATTAAAAAAGTCAATTCAGGAAATGTATAGGGTTCTCAAATTCGATAGATGGATGAGTTTTGTTTTTGCACACAAGGACCCGAAATACTGGCATTTGATTGTCAATACTGCCGAAGATACCGGTTTTGAATATGCAGGAGCCGTTACACAGCCTAACGGCCAGACAAGTTATAAGAAAAGAACAATGTCTTTTTCCGTGCTTGCAGGACAATTGATAATTAATTTTCGAAAAGTGAGAACTCCACAGGCAATTCAAAGAGTGAAATTAGGTAGTCAGGTATATCATATCATAATTGAAACTATCGAATCTGTAATAGCAAAAAACGATGGTGCTAAGCTCGAGGAAATCAACGATGAATTGATTCTGAAAGGGCTTGAACTCGGCTTTCTCGATATATTGAGCAAAGAGTACAGGGATTTGACGCCTATATTAACGAACAATTTCGATTATGATGAACTAACCGGGAAGTTTCACATAATTAAGAATCAGAAATTCAAAACAAATATCCCTCTTAATCTCAGGATAAGATATTTCCTTATTTCATTCTTGCGTAGAAAAGAATTTGAAAAAAATTATCCAACAACCGATGAGATAATTTTGAATATAATGCCATTATTAAGAAACGGCGATACGCCTGTTGACCAAAATATACTAGATGAATTGGAACAAATCGGCGAAAAAGTGGGTAAAGATTCATGGAGATTGAGCCAGTCTTCACAGATGAGTTTGGGATTCGATTAAATTATGGCGATAATAAAAAATATATCATTTTCTATAACTAACTCCTTTAACGAAGAAATAAGGGGAGACATTAGGTATCCAGATAACAAAAGTAGTATCCCGTGCATTTTTGTCCTGCATGGTTTCCAGGGATATAAGGACTGGGGACATTATCCGTATATCGGGGAAAAACTTGCCGGAGCAGGAGCAATCACAGTTGCTTTCAATTTCTCACTTGACGGTATGGTCGAAGGCTCTGACATGGTAGAAGAACCGGAAAAATTTGCCAGGTTTACCATTTCCCAGGAATTAGGAGATACAGAGCTTGTGGTCAATAATTTTATTAACGGGAAATTATTAGAAAAAGAAATATTGAAAGATTTGTGGAACGGGAAGATATTTATGCTCGGCTCCTCTCTCGGAAGCGGAATAACTATGTTGACCGCAAAAAAAATGAAACAAATTAATAAAATTGCCCTGTGGTCGGCTATTGCTAAGTTTGACAGGTACACCGAAAGACAGAAAAAAGAATGGATGAAAATCGGATATATGGAATTTCAGAATTCAGTATCTAAGCAGAATCAAAGATTGAATTACTCGTATATCGAGGATATTGAAAAACATAAAAAAGAATTTTCTCTGCCCGATGCGATAGCCGGATTAACTATACCTATTCTTTTAGTTCACGGCGGAGCCGATGTTTTGGTTCCCTTGAAAGAAGTTAAGTTATTAGTTGAGGCGGCTCCTTACGGAATGTCGGAATTTCACCTGATACCCAACACAGGCCACATATTCGGGACAGTGCATCCTTTTAAGAAACCCAGCAGTGCATTAAAAGAAGCAATGGGAACGACAATAAACTTTTTTGAGTTGTAATGAAAAAATTATTATTATTCGGATTCCTGATTTTTTTAGCCGGATGTGAAATATTCAGCATAGGTTCATCAGGTAAAAAAGTTAAAACGATTGAAATAAACCAGAAATCGCCTATGGGTGCTGTGTATTTGTTCAAGACTGAGCTTGACAGCAGCAACATTCCTGCGGCTGCCCAGATACTTGCTTCACCTGACGGCAAGCCATATCTTGCTATTGAACGGTTAGAACTTTACGATGATGTCGCACGTGTCGGAAGGATAATTGCAGGCAAGCCGATTACTTCTATTACAGCCGATTCGGTCAGCCCTGTAAGTTACAAAGTATCCGTCGAATTTAATTATATTAAGAAGATGCTTTTCACAACACATAAGATTGAGGAGCTGTGGTTCATCACGAATTATAACGAATGAAAATTCAACCGCTCCTTTTTTTTTGCTTATGGATTCTGTAACAAGTTCAGAATGACGTTTTACAATATTCATGTCTTTATTAAGAGTCTAATAAATATTTACAAATATTGTCAGTCTGAGCCCCGAATCAAATTCCGGATTAACTACGTCGAAGACTTATTAACATAAGGTTTTCATACTTCGACTTCACTAAGTATGACAGAAACTTAATAGACTCAATATAAATATTAATTCAAATCGGCAGCTTTTCTTGCCCCGATAAATTTTTGATAAATTAAAAGGCCGATAATACATACGACGCCAATTCCGCAGAACAGGAGCCATAATTCTGAGGGATGAGCATACATCGAGATTTGTGCTTTTGTCAATCCTATTGATTCGCCTGCATTAATCGCCTCACTTACATTAACTCCCTGTGGAAGCTTTATCGAGGAGCCGGCTTCAGCCAGTTTTGTCCTGATGAATGCAATCATAGGATTGTCAATAAGCCTGACGTAAAGAAAAGCCCCAAGTATTCCGCCAATTAATGAACCAAATACTCCATAAAGAAAACCGAAGCCCTGATATGTCGCTTTCTTGTCTGCAGGAGCAATCATTCCGAGATAAGAAAGGAATTTCGGATGTGCTGTCATTTCGCCAATTGAAAAAATAAACACACCGATAATAAAAATCCAGATGTTTGTATTTATCGCTAAAATAGCCATTCCGACAATTGCAAAAGAGATGCCTGTAATCATAGTAGGAAGAGCTTTGGTTTTTTTAACGATTGACGAAACGATGAGCTGAAGCAGAATTATTGTCAGAGCATTAATCACTGTAACATGCTCGACGTCGAAATGCCAGTTGATGCCCGTTAATTTTAGAACGAAATTATTAAGTGGAGATGCATCAACGAATGATTCGACATACCAGAGTACACTGTCGAACATCTGGAAATACATAATCCAGAACCAGGAATAAATAAAAATAAATAATATGAAACGCCAGTCTTTGAAAACGACAATAATTTTATTGAGGATATCTTTGATAACTTTTCCAAGCCTTTCCTTTTCTGCAGAAAGTTCTTTAACGGGTTCTTTATAAATGAAAATCGTGGGAAGAAGCATTGCTCCCGTACATATTGCTGAAGCAAGAATAACATAAGACCAGTTCAGCGATTTCAAATATGGAATGAGAAACATCGGGAAAAGAAAAGCACCGAGATTGATTGACCAATAGTATATTCCGAAGCCGAGCGAGTTAGTCCTTTCATCCGTTACACGTGCTATCGTTCCCGAGATAACAGGTTTGAATGTTCCTGCACCAAAAGCCATAACAACAAGAGAAGCAAAAACAGCAAAGTACGAAGTAGTCTGGCTGGCAAGGAAGTAACCTAATCCAAGAAGGGAAAAAGCTACCATAAGCGTTTTACGATAGCCGACTTTGTCTGCTATTGCTCCCGATATAATAGGTAGCAGATACAAGAGTGGCTGTATAGTGCTTTTCAGAATGCCAACGCCTTCCTTTGTAAAGCCAAGTTTATCGGTCATATAAATCGAAAGAACGCTCATCATGCCGTAATAAGCACCTCTTTCAAAAAATTCATAGATTACGGAAATCCAGTAAACGAGATTGAAATCCCTGAATCCGGCTTTCTTAATGCTTTGTTCCATACTAATCTTTAATTTAATAGGAAAAACTGAATGATTACTTAATAAAAACCCGCTTCAGTTGGTACGGAAGCGGGCTATTAACATTATAGAAATTTATTATGAACAGCCGCTTGTGCCTCCGCAATCCTCGCAGACAGTACAGCTTCCGTTTCTTTTTACACGAATGGAGCCGCAATATTCGCACTGCTCTCCTGTATAACCGATTTGCCTGGCATAACCGGCTTTCATTTGTGTGCCGTTACCGTTGCCTTCCGGTTTTTGAGATGGGGAGCTTAGAACCGTTTCATTAACGGCATTAAGAAAATCATCCTGTAGCTCTTCTTCGTTCTCCGTGTGGTTTCTAATTTCTATTTCTTTCTTAGTTGAAGGCCCAATGGTATTATTTTTATTACTGCCGTTTTCTTCGAGGATTTCATCTACGGCATGAACATGAACGAAATCGTCACGCTTCAGGTAATCGTACCCGAGAGAGCGGAAAACATAATCGAGTATCGAAGTTGCATTTTTGATAGCTTCATGTCCCTGCACAGGTCCTGCAGGCTCGAACCTTGTAAAAACGAAAGAGTCAACAAGCTCTTCGAGAGGTACGCCATATTGAAGTGCCTTCGACACAAGTACGGCAAAAGTATTCAGCAGGCCTTTAAACGAAGCTCCCTCCTTATACATGTCAATAAAAATTTCACCGAGAGAGCCGTCCTCGTATTCGCCTGTTCTCAAATAAACCTTATGGCCTCCGACATAAGCCTCGCGAATGAAACCAGTACGCTTTTTGGGAAGCTTTTTCCTTTCGGGCGGGGCATAGACAATTTTTTCGATAATTCTTTCCTGTACTTCCTTAGGGCCAATGGTTTCGTCGAGTGTGTCCTCGTCGCCGAGCATGATGATTTCATCGAGGTCGTTGAAGTTAGATGAATTTAAAGGCTGGGAGAGCTTTGAGCCGTCCCTGTAAATTGCGATTGCCTTCAGCATCATCTTCCAGGATTGCATGTAAACATCGCCGATTTCCCCGACAGTGGCTTCTGCCGGCATGTTAACCGTTTTGGAAATAGCCCCGGTAATAAATGGCTGTGCCGCAGCCATCATCCTTACATGAGCCATGTATTGAATAAATCTTTTTCCGTTTCTTCCGCATTTATTTGCGGTATCGAATACAGTCAGGTGTTCCTTTTTCAGGTGAGGAGCCCCTTCCATCATCATTGTACCGCAGATGTAATCGTTAGCAATTTCTATTTCCTTTTTCGTAAAGCCAAGCCCGGCAAGCATGTCAAAGTCATTGTCGCTAAGCTGTTTGCCAGTAAATCCGATTTTCTTGCAAAAATCCTCTCCCAGCGTATGCTTATTAAAAGCGAATTTTATATAGAAAACATTATCCAACTGTTTTTCGATTA
>DAHXMP010000062.1 GCA_027371665.1 Bacteroidota bacterium
TTCCGCTGCGTTCGTATTTTTTCTTAAATCTTCTTAATGCACGGTCAATGTTTTCATTTGACTGAATGGTTACACCAATCACATTATCCTCTTAACTTGTTTGAGAAATTTTCTATTAATCTTTTTTCGTTATTTTTTTCGAACTGAACAAGAATTGCCTTGCCTCCTGTACTTGTAACTTCCTTTGCTCTGACTATTCCAACGTCGTCCCATATTGAATGAAAAATAACATCACCAACCTGATACTCTTCCTTGGGAGAATATTTTCTAGCATCTTCCCGTGATATATGTACAACAGCTCTCGATTTATCAACTTCGGCTTCAATTGCATCCAGGTTAACCAACTGAGAATGTCTGCTTCTTGTACATCTTGCCCATTGATGCCTTCCCTTTTCTGTTTCAATAGGCTCGCCAATAAGCTCATGCTTTGTTTCCTTCATTAAAAAGGGAGAATAAAGCGTGATGTATTTAGCTCTTCTTGATCTCTTTCTTCCCGCCATGATAACGCCAGTTATAATGAAAAATAATAACTTAAGAATTACAAAATTAAAAAAAAATAATTTAATTACCAAATCTTTAATATAACAGGATTTACTCCGTTTGACTAATTATTTAGAAACTAAAGAATTGAAGTTAATCGTGATTCATGGACAAAATATCTTTTAATTTATTGATATTTGGTATTGGTGTTGGGTCAATTTCATTTAAAACAGCAAGATAATAGCTTACCCAATCTCCCAGATATATCAAGTCGAAAATTCTTGTTAATAAATAATCTGCGTTACTATGTAATTTTATTATCTGATTTGTCATTGGTTTCAAAATATCTTCCAGGGCATTGAATCTTAATTTAATTCTGTCGTTATCTTCCAAATCTTTCAGGAATATTATGCTGTAATTCTTTCCGAAATTAACAGGATTTGAAAAAGCATTAATTTCATTATGATTCATTTCAGGAAGATAATTCCCAAAAGCAAGGTATTTGGCATTTTCCTGGATTTGCCCTCTCCAACGTAAATTCACTATATCCATTCGTTCAACCGATGAATAAATAACAGGAATGGTACCATTTAATTTTTCTGCTAAATGATAGGCTTCATTATCAGATGATAAGCTCGAAAATTCATCAGACCTTTTTTTAATCAACAGGATTAATTCATCAATTGCCATTTCGGTCGTTTTGACTGCTTCCCCTTGATAAGCCCCGGACTTCATTAAAAGGTACAACATTGTAAAAAATGAAAAACCTAAAGCACAACGTGGCTGGTATCCTGAAGGTATTTTAATAACCGGGGTATTATTTTTCTTTGCTAATGATTCGAGTTCACCACCGGTAGTTATACAAACAATATTTTGGGATTTGTTTAAAGCAGTTTTGTAAGCGGTTATTGTTTCTTCTGTACCACCAGAATAAGAGCTAACAATTACATTTGCATTTTCATCTATGTTCCCCGGAAGGATATAATTTCTAATAACAGAAAACGATAAATGGTCAGCACCCTTTAGTACACTTGAATATGAACGAATCAAATCGCCCCCGATGGCAGAACCTCCCATTCCCAGAATAACAAAATTTTTTGATTCAATTTTATTTGGAAATCCCGGTGCTTTCTTTCCAATGTTAATAGCATCTTCGATTTGAGCAGGAAAATTTTTCAGAATTGCAAACATGTTCTGCAAATCAATTTGTTCAAGTTTCTGTTGAGTAATCATTTTTAGCCTAATTAAATAATAAAATGCAAAATTAAGAATTCAAACCGATAAATTATTTCAAAATTAATTTATGGTTGATTTTTAATTAGGAAGGTTGTACCCCTTGCTACAGAGGCAGAGCCGAACACGCCAAGCCCTTTCTTAATATTGCTTAGTTTTGAGTCGTATTGGTTTTTTGTCAAATGCTGTATTACCCAATTAAGATAATTCGGGTCGGGAGCGTAGACAGACACCTGCTGAAGTCCGAACCATTTAAAAAAGAGCCAGACTACCGGAACCTTAGTATTCGGAACGAACATAGTATTTGTAATTTCTTTACCTCTTGCACCCTCGGAGTAAGGCTTAAAAACACGCCTGTTCATTTCATCGGTGGGAGGATGCAAATATTTCCCGTAATAAAGAGTATCGAGACATTTAACAGTTATAATATAAAAATTTATATCCGGAACTTTCTCCCATTCCAGCCTATACGTATCTAATGGAGGTAGATTTATTGTGTCTTTCGGATAATACAACGAATCGAGTTCAGGACTTAGATATTTTATAGTACCGGGTGTAGTTGTTTCGGCATATATTGTGTCTGGATAACCGGGAATGGTTATTTGTAATTTATAATGTGTATTTGGTTTAACAAGATATGTCGAATCCGGATAATAATATCCCTGATCACCGCCTGTATCTATCTTGAGTTCAAAAACCTGACCATCTCCAATTATTTTAACATCGGCATCTCTAATCAGACTGTTAGCATAGCTGAATGAATCTGCTACCGGTTGAGTATTCATAAGGACAATATCTTTGATAGGTTCATTGACAAGAAGGTAAGCTTCGACGAATTTCTGCTCAATATAATCAGTCGGCACTGGGTCAGCACATGAACTTAAAATGAATACTCCTGTGATAATAAGAAAAAGAATTATATAATTAAATTTATTATTTGTTTTCATAATCATCCCAAAAGTTAAATCTTTATCAAAATTTCATTTCAAATGATAAAGAAGGAAGAATAGGCAATAGCCTTACATCTTCGACAGTCGTTACTTCGTTTCTTGTATTATAATACCTGAACCAAATATCCCTCCTGTCGTAAACATTATAGATATCCAGTATTACCCTTGATGGCATATCAAAAAGTTTTAATGAATAACTTGCATTAAGATTTAATTGATGGGATGGAGGAAGCCTTAAACCATATCTTTGGGAAGGGATAATCATTCCCCTGCCATAATTGTCGTCCGGCAAACGGGATTGCAGCCTTGAAGTAGCACCGGTATAAGACTGTCCCGACTGAAAGATGAATGATCCTCCGAACTCCCACCTGTCGTTATATTTGTATTGAACAACAATTTTAAAATCATGACGCCTGTCATATTTTGGCCTGAATTCCTGCCCGTTATTAATACTGTCAAATTTAGCATAGATATATCCGAGGGCATATCCTACCCATCCGGTCAATCTTCCGAATTTTTTTTGTAAAAAGATGTCTGCACCGTAAGAATCAGCATTCCCGAAATAAAAAATATCAGCTACATTAGCACCCTCTATAGTATTAGTATTAATTTCATTAATATTATACATCTTTTTATAATAGACATCGAAATTAAGGCCATAACCGTCGAAAGGTTCAGACTCGATACTGAAAATATAGTGAACAGCACTGCTGATTGGAGCAGTTGAATCAGTCGGTAGCCATGTATCAAAAAACGAAAAATCGGGTTGAGAAGCAAGCCTTAAATTCTGATGATAAATACCCCATGCTGCTTTAAATGCAATATTATCCTGGAATTGGTACCTGATTGCCAGCCTCGGGTCCCATGTTAACACTTTTCTCATATCCCAGTAATTAGCTCTTAATCCGGTCTGGAGGGATAATAAATCGGTTATCCTGTAATTAATTTGTCCATAAAAGCTGTGGTTCCAATCCCGGATTGCAAGATTGATAGCTCCACCCGAAGTTCCTGATACTGTTGAATCAACCTGACCGGTATAGTTTTGTAGGTAATCGAATAAATATCTCGTTGACTCAAATCCAAATTTGGAAGTGATCATTTCCGATACAAACCACTCTGCTGAACCTTTGAGCGTATAATCAGTAATAGTATTGTCAATAATAAATTGATACCCTGATTCATCTCCGATAAACTCATTCTGATAGTGACTACCACTCAAATTTAATGTCGTAAACAGACTGCCTCCGAATATATGAGTCCACCTTCCTGAAATAAGCTTATTCCCGATATTCATATTAAAATTCGTACCGAAACTGTTGTAACTCAGAGCATCTGCACTCATGAAACCACTGACAAATAATTTATCGTTGTTACCAAAATTCTGCGTAACCTTAGCATTCAAATCATAAAAGTTATAATCAGGTAACGGGTTGAGTGGGTCCTTCGGTATGATAGCTTTTATAAGTTCAAGGTATGTTCTTCTCCCGCCAACAAACCATGAACCGTTAAACAATGGCCCCTCAAGGGATAATTTAGAAGAAATAATTCCAACGCCAGCCATACCGTCAAAATTATTACGGTTCCCATCTTTTTGTGTTATGTTAAGCACCGAAGAAAGCCTTCCACCGTATTCTGCAGGATACCCCCCCTTAATTAACTCTACATCCTTAATTGCATCTGAATTGAAAGTTGAAATAAATCCGAAAAGATGAGTCGGATTATATACAACTGAGCCATCAACCAGAACAAGGTTCTCATCAGGGGAGCCTCCCCAAATATATAAACCGCTTGAAATTTGCGAGGAAGTCAATATACCGGGAATATATTGCAGAGACCTGAAAACATCTGATTCTCCACCGATACGAATTTCTTTAATCTGCTGAATCGGAACATCAATTTTACTTACTGTAATTTCTCTTTTCTCAACATCCCGGTCTGCCTCGACTGATATTGATTCAGTAGTGATGGATACAGGTTCAAGCTTAAATTGTTTCCGGACATTCTCATTTAGTTTGAACTTCATTTTTATTGTTTGTTTTTTGTACCCTATATATGTTACAGTTATATCGTAAGCTCCGGGGGGAATGCTTGTTATGGAAAAGAAACCGCTTTTATTTGTGAAAGAACCTATCTTTAACTCTTTTATTTCAATAGTAGCACCGACAAGGGTTTCACCGGTTTTAACATCAATAACATAACCGCTGATGGTAGCATCAGAACCAGATGGTTCGGCTGCTATAAGAAATTTCGATGGAATCTGTAAAAGTAACCAAAAGAAACAAACCTTTATATATAACTTTATTTTAAATTTATTAAATATTGAACTTTTTTTCACAATGCTTAAATAAAGAATTACACTTATTAGATAAAAATAAATTAATACTTTGCTATAACGAAATGAATTATGAATTGTTTCAGAAAGTTTTGTGTTATTAATTTCACATATACCTATATATTGGAAAAATCAAAATCAAATTAAAAAATCATGAATTAAGATTTAAAGTTTCATCATTAAACTCGAGGTTTCGGATTGAATACTCTACTTCTTCGATAACACTTATCTCAACCTTTCCGGGTGTATATATGAATCTGCCGCTGCCATTCTGTCTGTTTACCCAAGACGTGATAATTTTTAATTCATTAATGTCATCAAGAGAAAAATGTAATTTGGAGTCATTATTCCCATTAAAATACACTTCATGAACATGCTTAAGAATAGT
>DAHXMP010000075.1 GCA_027371665.1 Bacteroidota bacterium
AGGAATAGCAGAGGCTTCCTTCGACTCCGTTCAGGATGACTTTGTCCACAGTGACAGGAATAAAAAAAGGACAATTCGTGAATTGCCCCTACAGAGATTATTCGTTTTGCTCAGATGATAGTCTATTGACTAATGACCGTCAACTTTCCATTTAATACTACACCCGATGCTGGGGATCTGCATTTCGTCAACGGGCTTTCCTGCCATTATGCTGTCGAGAGTATTTCTCAAATCTTTGCCTGTTACAGGTTGTCCGTTGCCGGGCCTGGCATTGTCGAACTGCCCGCGGTAAACGAGCTTCAGGTCTTTGTCGAATACGTATATGTCGGGTGTACATGCGGCATTATACGCTTTTGCCACTTCCTGTGTCTCGTCGTAAAGATAAGGAAATTTATAGCCGAGTTCCTTTGCAATCAGTTCCATGTTTTCAGGCGAATCTTCGGGATAGCTGATGATGTCGTTAGGGCTGATGCCGACAAATGAAATGCCTTTCGGAATGTATTCATCAGTAAGCCTTACCAGCTCTGCATTTATGTGCTTAACGTAAGGGCAGTGATTGCATATGAACATTATAACCGTTGCTTTATCGGATTTGAGCCCCTCGAGCGAAATTGTCCTGCCCGAAACGGTATCTATCAAATTGAATGAGGGAGCAACAGTCCCAAGCGGGAGCATATTTGATGTTGCTGCCATAATTAACTCCTTTTATTAATTACAAACTAAAAAAGAACATGATTCATACATCATGCAACATTTAATTTATTTAAACGTGATTAAGCGAAATTTAATTTGTTCTCACTTTTTTGGAAATTTATTGAGCGGTCAGTCACCCGATATAGAATACAAAGCAATTGACATAAATATTTTAAAAAGGCTGCTGGTTTATCTTAAGCCGTACAAAAAATGGGTCTTTTTTGCAACCCTGATTACGATGCTTTCTTCTGCTTTGTCGCCCCTCCTGCCGTACCTTAACAAAGTAACGATTGACAAATATATTGAGCAGAAGGACACCCGCGGCTTAATTACAATGATTATTATTATCGGTGTCTTGCTTCTTTTGAATGCGATACTCAGATACGTATTGACTTACCTTATGCAGTGGATTGGGCAGAAGGTGCTGTATGACATAAGGGTTTCGGTGTTCAGTCATATCCAGTCATTATCAATGAAGTTTTATGATACGAATCCCGTCGGAAGACTTGTAACGCGGGTTACGAACGATGTCGAGGGATTGAACGAACTGTTTTCATCCGGTGTCGTTATGATTGTTGCAGACGTCATGCTCATATTCTGGATTATCGGATTCATGTTCTATACTAACTGGGTGCTGAGCCTGCTGACTCTCTCGATACTTCCTTTGTTAATCATTGCTACGGTTATTTTCAGGAAAAAGGTAAGGGTAGTTTTTACAAGTATCAGGCTGAAGATTGCAGAGTTGAATGCCTTTCTGAATGAGTTTATATCGGGAGTTTCAACTGTTAAGCTTTTCACGCAGGAAGAAAATCAGAATGAGAAGTTCGCTCAAATAAATATGAAACACCGCGATTTGTGGGTGAAAACGGTTTTTTATTATGCTTTGTTTTTCCCGGTTGTCGAAATGCTGAGTGCTGTATCGTTGGGAATCATTTTATGGTATGCTGCGGGAAACATTTTGTCGGGTGTGATGACTGTCGGAATTTTGATAGCTTTCACGCAATACTCCGAAATGTTTTTCAGGCCTATCAGGGATTTGACTGAAAAGTTCACAACCCTGCAAAGTGCTATGGCTTCAGCCGAAAGAATACTCGGAATACTCGACACGAAAGACTTTGTGAGCGATTCCGAAGATTCCATTGAACTGAAAAAATTCGATTCGGCGATTGAATTCAAAAACGTATCGTTCAGCTATGACAACACGAAATGGGTTTTGAATGATGTCTCATTCACTGTCAATAAAGGCGAGACGGTTGCTATTGTCGGGGCGACGGGAGCCGGGAAGACCTCGATAATTAATTTATTATGCAGGTTTTATGATTTTCAGTCCGGTGAAATCCTGTTCGACGGAGAAGATATAAGAAAAATCAGGCAGGAATCCCTGAGGCGAAATTTATCGCTTGTGTCGCAGGACGTATTTCTCTTTTCCACTTCGCTCGGGGAAAACATTTCTTTGGGCAACGAAGAAATAAGCGAAGAAAAAATGCGTCAGGCGGCAGAAGCTTTGGGTGCGTCTGATTTTATAGAAAAGCTGCAGGGCGGCTATAACTCCGAAATTATTGACCGCGGCTCGACATTATCTGCGGGGCAAAGGCAGCTGGTCGCTTTCTGCCGTGCCTATGCTTACAATCCTCAAATTCTGATTCTCGACGAAGCAACGTCGAACATTGACTCGGAGACGGAAAGAATTATAGAGCAGTCCCTCGAAAAGCTTCTTGCAAACCGCACATCAATCATAATTGCCCACAGGCTTTCGACAATCAGGAGGGCTGACAGAATAATAGTCCTGCACAAAGGCAAAATAAGGGAAAGCGGCACCCACAAGGAATTGCTTGCCCTCAACGGCATCTATGCCCGCCTATACCGCCTCCAGTTCAAAGAAACAATGCCCGAGTTTGTAGCCTAACTCCTCTGTCACCCTGAGCGGAGTCGAAGGGTCACCCTTCCTTGAGGAAGGGTTAGGGTAGGTGTAAAAATCTGCGAAATCCGCTAAATCCGTTAAATCCAAGTTCAGACAATTGCGCGAAAAAATTAAAAAAACTAGTGAAAAAAGTGAATTTTGTGAATTTTTTGCTTAGTCTCCCTTCCTTGAGGAAGGGCAGGTGTAAGTGCCAGCCCACTTTTTTCAAAGGGGGATTCAGGGGGTTTTTAAGTAATGACTTCTAACTCGTAATTCGTCATTCGTAATTGAATTAGAGCATTCCCGCTCTCTTGCGGAGGAACCATTCGGTAGCAAAGCAGAGAAGTGCAAATACCAGAAGCCAGAGGTAATTCCACAATGCAAATTCCTTCCTTTCCGTTATGCCTCGCGGAATGAAATTCTTTAAGTTTTTCAGGTCATTTGCAAACGATGAAGATTGGCTTGGCAGATAAAACTTCCCGCCCGTTCTTCCCGACAGGCTTCTCAGCAATTCGGAATTCATCCTTAAATTCTGGTATTCGAGGGCGATGTTACCGACGCTGAACCTGCCTTTATCCTCGCCGATTTTTCGTTCGTTGAGAGCGGCAGTTCCCGTGAAGAAATAATCGTTTTCCGGTAAGCCTTCTATTTTCCCGTAATACCTGCCGTTGCCGAGCGAATTGAGAATGAGTTCTCTTTCCTGTGTTCCGCCGCCGATTTTGACTTTCACGACTGCATTATCGATAGGGCTAAATGCGGCATCGTAGATTTGTCCTATAAATTCGACAGATTCGTTATTAGTGTAAATCTTTTTTGTCGTTTTGATTGACACCTGCTTTTTATCGGGAGAAACCGATAGCCAGCGGTGAATGTTGTTTATTAAAATGTCGTACAAATCGGGAGTATTTGGCCTTCCTTTCGAGACATCCGAAGCATAGCCGAGAAGTTTCCACCTGTACAAGCCATAGCATAGAAAAGCCACCGATTTTTTATTGCCGAAAGTTCTCATCAGTATCATCGGCTCTTTCAAAGGTGTGTTATTGACTTTCATGCCTGCGACGACTTCGCTCTCAGGCTTTGCCCTGACGAAGGTTTCGGTGGCGAAAACCGGCGGAAGCTGATTCCACAAATTAATATCGCTTTCACTGCCGGTAATGCGAAGCAAAGGATTTGAGGCTTCTTCAGGCTTAATGTCGGGTATGGCTAAGAATTCCTGCGGCTTCGATGATATTGTTGTAAATGGCAGATAGTCCCCAAGAATTTTCAGCTTGTTGTAATCCAAATCCTGCGAAGCTATGAAGAGGAGCGGCTTTCCCTGGTCCAATTCGTTTTTGATTAATTGAAGAACCTGGATAGAAGTTGAATTAATTGGAAATCCCACCAGTACTATGATGTCGGATTCTCTCAAATCGGCTTGAGTCGGAGGCTTGTCATAAAATTCAGAGCCTTTTTCCTGGATAAAGGTTTCGACAGCAACTCCTTTATCTTCGGCTAAAGTGTTTCTCAGAAAAGAAATATCGGGGTCAACCGAACCGGCAAAAATCGTGATTTTTTTCTTTTCTTTTAGCACATTCACGAAGTTTGAGATTGTATTGTTCTTAGTCGTGATTTCATTTTTCAGGGTGCTGATTGTAGCAGTGAGCTTGTGGATGCCTTCCTGCTTGGGCGAATAATCGAACACCGCTGTGAATGATTGTTTTTCGGGATTAACGTTTAATTGCTGTTCCCCGATTTGTGTGCCGTTATCGAAGAGTTTTAGAGTTAGTTGTCCTTCGTTGTAGCCGGTAACTTTTACGTTAACATTAACCGGGACTGGATTATTTACATAAACATTGTCGTTGGTGATGATGGATTCGAGTGCAACATCTGCAGGTTCCGATGAGTCGCCGATTCCTATAGTGAAAATCGGCTTGCCGATAGTTTCCGCATTATAAATCGGATTGCTGCCCGTATTAAATTCACCGTCGCTGATTAACAGAACAGCCTGGATATTATCCTTTTCTTCGTTAGCAGAAACCCAGTGCAGTGCATGTGAAATATCCGTTTGCTGTCCTTTGAAGTCGAGTGAATTTAAGGAAAACCCTTCAGGTGTTTTGATGTCATTGCTGAAAAGAAGCACCTGTAATTTATCTTTATCAATTGATGCAAAACCTGAATTTTGAATAGCTGTTTTAACGGCTTCCTTCCTGTCTCCCCATGCATCGCTCTGCCCCATCGAAAGGGAGTTATCGAGAAGAACTGCTAATTTTGGCGGTTCCTCCTTACTTCTAACCATAGTTAGAATCGGCTCAAAAATAATAAATAACAATAATGCCAGCCCCATTGACCTTAATGTTATTAAAATCGCTTTTCTCATGGAATTGATTTGGGGTATTGTTTTTCTGTAAGTATAAATGGAAAAAGCAACTGCCAATATTATTAACAATACTGCTAACCACCATGAACCGCTAATGCCGAGAAGAAAAGAATTCATTTACTCAAAATTTATTTATGCTTATTTCATTGGAACTTCGATTAATAATATTTCGGAATCTTCAAGGGCTTTAATTTCAATTTCTGAAACATCCTGTAATTCGATTGAATCTCTTTTGTCGAGAATTTCATCTGCCACTGAAATTTTTCCTTCGATATTTATAATAAAAATTCCGTTTCCATTTTGTTTTAAATTATAATTCTGGCTCATATCCCGAGAAATATTTGCAAGCCACAGCCATGCATCCTGGTTAATCCACAAGTTCCCGCTATTTTTATCGGAAGAGGCAATTAACTGAAATTTATTTTGCCTGTCGGCTGAATTAAAAGTCTTCTGGTCATATCGAGGATTTATATTCCGCTCTTTCGGAAAAATCCAAATCTGGAAAAGATTGACGGAATCTGTCTCTAAATTATTAAATTCAGAATGTCGGATTCCTGAACCAGCCGACATCACTTGTACATCTCCGGGTTTTATAACCTGAGTATGCCCTTCGCTGTCACCATGCCTGAGTTCGCCTGTGAAAGGAATGGTTATTATTTCCATATTATCGTGTGGGTGAAGGTCAAAGCCGGTAGCAGGAGCGATTGTATCGTCATTCAAAACTCTCAGTTTCCCGAAGTTCATCCTCTCTGTATTATAATAAGACGAGAAGCTGAATGTGTGGAAGGTTTTGAGCCAGCCATAATCGAAATAGCCTCTGTCCTTACTTCTTGTTATCTTTTTTAGCATATATATTAAAATTAATTATATTCGGGAAAAATTTTTAACCATTAACGATTCAACCAGATATTGATTTTTTGTTGTGGAAATTCTTTTGTAAAGTGGTGAAAAACAGTTAAATTGCAAATCTGATTCGGGGTGTAGCTCAGCCCGGTAGAGTACTACGTTCGGGACGTAGGAGTCGGAGGTTCAAATCCTCTCACCCCGACAAATTATTAGGCTGAAAATGATGTTAATATGTTTAATATAAATTACTTATAGAAATAAATAAAAATTATCGCTTAACAGAATACTTAACAGTTTTAACTTATTCCTCACTTACTTTTCATATTTTTTACAATTAATAATTCTGTTATGAACGCTTTTCTTACTTTAAAAAGTCTTACTGAAAAACAATTTGAGTATGGAAGGCGTTACTTTTGCTTATGCCAACTGGTCTCCTATTTCCTTATTAATTGTCAATATCTATATTAAATTTTAAAATTTCAAACTTCTTCAAATTAATTTTCTACAGGTTCAGCCTTCTTTATTAAACTCTTTATATTAGCCACTTCATCACCATAATTTAGAAGTCCAATTTGAAAACTTTTTTGAGAATGTGGTGGAAGAAATTCATAAAATGTGTTATCCCAGCTTTTTATCATTGTGCCTGTTCTTGACCAATACTGTACCTGGATTACAATATCTTTAAATGTAGCTAATGTTGCATTATTGGTAACAGTTCAGGTAATCTCTAAAAACCTTAACAAATATAACAAAAAAAAAAATTAAATTGCAATAAAAACCAAACAGCAAAAATAAAGAGGTTAAAATGCAAATCATAAAAAAAGCAAAATCAATGTTTGACGAAGACAATAAACTTTATCAAATAGACAAGCTTGGCGACCCGTTAACACGATTAAACCGTCAAATCAAATGGGAAAGTTTCCGGGAGAAAATAGAGAAATGTTTCCCTGACACTGAGCCTAGCAAGGGAGGCAGGCCAAACTTTGACAGATTAATGATGTTCAAGATATTGCTCCTGCAAAGATACTATGATTTATCAGATGACTCAACGGAATACTAGATAAATGACCGGTTGACATTCATGAGGTTTTTAGGATTAGGCTTAGGGGACAAGGTACCTGATGCAAAAACGATATGGTTATTCAGAGAGCAGATGCTACGGAGCGGGGTATTGGATGAATTATTTGTATTATTTACCGAATCACTTCAAAGGATAGGACTGACAATGAATAAAGGACTGATAATGGATGCGTCAATAACCGAGGCGAGAATACAAAGGAACAGCAGAGAAGAGAACAGTCAGATAAGGAAAGGGATAGAGCCTAATGATTGGGAAGAAAACAAGAGGCGGCAGAAAGACACGGATGCAGACTGGACGCAGAAAGGGGGGAAAAAATACTTTGGATACAAGAATCATATTACGGTAGACAAGGGAACGAAATTAATAACAAACTTTGAAGTTACGCCGGCAAGCGTGCCGGACAGGGAGATAGGGGAAGAGTTCATTGATGAGATGCAGGGAGCAGAAGAAGTATATGCAGACAAGGGTTATCCATCGAAGCAGATAGATGAGAAGTTAAAGGATAAAGGTATTGCCAACAACATAGTGGAAAAGGGGAGAAAGAACGTTAAGCTAAGCGGAGAGTCAGAAGCAAGGAACAAATCGATATCGAGAGTACGATGCAGGATAGAGCATGTATTTGGATATATAAAGCGTGGCCACAGGAAATACCTGATAATGTGTGTTGGGTTACCGCGGGCAACGGCACAAATCACCTTAATGAATCTTGTTTACAACATGAACAGGGCGATCAGGATTGTTAATACAAGGAAATTGAATGTAGAATTGGCAATTTAAGGAGAAAAAAAGAGATAGAATGAATTTATTCTACAATTATATTGGATTTTGAAGGTTATTTTATGGTAAAAACTATGAAAAATTGGGTAATAAATTTAAGTTTTACTGGTAGTGTAAATTAAACTCTGTCTCTGATATTACTTAT
>DAHXMP010000084.1 GCA_027371665.1 Bacteroidota bacterium
TTGCGGAGGAGGCGGAATGTTCTGCCCGGCAGTATCACCGCTTAATCCTAATTTAATGTTCGTGTCTTGCGACATGGGCGGGGTGTACAGGAGCACAGACGGAGGGAAAAGCTGGACTATGCTTAATTTCAGGCAGATTAACGGTTCAATAAATCTTGCACCGGTTTTTCATCCTGATAATCCAGCTATTATCTGGGATGACGGTAATCCGGGTAAACTGATGATTTCCAATGATACTGGAAAGACATGGGGAACCGTCTGGCAAATACCGGGAATCCCGAAAGCAATGTTGTGCCTACGGAATGACCCGTTGTGCATTTTAATAGGAGGAGATTTCGGCATTTATAAATCAACTGACGGTTTAAATTTTTCTAAGGTATTTTCTGATAATATTATTGCATTTGCTGAGAACGGAAACGAAGTGTGGGCAGCGGGCAAAAGTGAACCGGTTTTGCTTTCAACAGACAGAGGAACAACTTTCAATAAAGTAGAAGTTTCAGATTTAGATACAACGCTGGATATAATTGATATTAGTTTATCGGATAATACTGTATTTGTATTGCAGGCAAATGGACTCCTCCGTTCTAAAGATAAGGGAGCAAGCTGGAAAAAAATACTTCAATCATCGGATTTTGACCGGGGCCCCTTCACATTTGTCAGGGCTGAAGGCAATTATGTATGGGTTACGACTACAGATGGGGGCAAATACCAGTCCACAGCCCTATTATCAACTGATGGCGGCGATACTTTCAACCCTGTCTTTTTCTGCAATAATAGCTGGGGAGATGTGCCGAACCTAACAGGAGAATGGCTCTCGCTGGATTTCAATTGTGGATGGGGCGGGCCTGCTATCGGTTTTTGCATAAGCAGGACTAATCCGGGAATCGCCATGTGGACCGATTACGGCAGGACACTTGCAACATTCGATACAGGCAGGACTTGGCAGCCTCTCTATACCGAATTTGCAGACAGCGGCTCACGAAGAGCTGGAGCAAGATGGCATTCTTCGGGTCTTGACGTAACCTCTTCATGGGATATATTTATCCCTCGGGATAATAATAAATTTATCCAGGCGGCTTATACCGACATCGGCGGAACTGTCAGCACAGACGGAGGCGAAACATGGCGCTCGGCTTATGGACACGGTGTTCCGGGAACCTGGTTCAATACGACTTATAATTTTGAATTCGATAAAGACAGAAATTTGCTTTTCGGCTCATTTTCAGGCAAGCACGATATTCCCGGCGGATGGATGAGCAATTACTGGAGTTCAACCGGAGACGGCGGTGTCTGCACTTCAACGGATAATGGACTTAACTGGACTCCGGTTCAAAGCGGGGGATTGCCTGATAAACCCGTTACATGTACTGTAATTGATTATACGAGCCCTGCATCGGACAGAAGGATTTTTGCATCTGTCTGGTCCGACGGAGTCTGGCGTTCGAATGACGGCGGATTAAATTGGGAACGGTGTTCAAACGGGCTCGACTGCGGCGACGGAACAAGCACAAATGACGGCAGCAATACTCATATCATTCAGGTGGAGGTTCATCCTTCCGGTGTAGTTTTTGCCCTGAAAACGAAGTATATTAGAAACGGTTCTAAAATCAAAAATGACGGGGGATTGTGGCGTTCCACAAATCATGGCGATACATGGGAGTGCATCTCGTCAAACGTTGCTGGATGCGACCCTAATCCTTCTATTGACCTGAACGGCGAACATTCGTGGGCAGACCCGGTTTCCTTCACTCTCGACTCTTCCGATGCCAATCATATATGGGTCGGTGCCCAGAATTGCAACAATGGCAAGGTTCAGGGGGGACTCTACGAAACGACGGACGGCGGAACTAACTGGACAAGAATTTTGCAGACCTATTGTGCTTTCAGGCTCACCAATTCACGCTACTACAAAAACAAAATGTATCTTGCATCTGATGGCGGAATTATAATTTCAACGGATTCCGGCAATACATGGGTTAATGACACTACTTTCCCTTTCGCAAATGTTACAAGAATAACCGAAGACCCGCTCGACAGCAATTTATTATGGGTAAATACTTTTGGCGGAGGTGTTTGGAAGGGTACTATCAAAAGAGAAGTTGAATCCGTCGAATCTAATAAAGAGACTGAACAGGAGTTGAAAATTTATCCAAATCCTGCTTCGGATATCGTTACGATAGAATCTCCATTAAACTCAATCATTGAAATATATGATATGAGCGGAAGGCTTGTCAGGAAATTGGAATCATCGCACAATGTCCGGCAATCGGTTGGAGACATTGACAGCGGAATATATTTTGTTCGTGCAATTACAGGTGCCGGGGTTTTATCCGGGCATTTCATATATTTAAAATAAACCCAAATTATTCATTAGCAACAGATAGATTTCTCAAATGCCTTATTGGGCTTGTCATTCTGAGTAGTGGAACGACGAAGAATCTTTTACTGAAGGGTTGATGCTTCGACTTCGCTCAGCATGAAGTTTTTGGAATTTTTCCCTTTTCTAATAACTAATATGGGAAAAACAAAAAATTGTTCTTAAGTTGAATTTTTGAATTTTAGTATATAATCAATCTGAAATTCAAAACTATGTTTTTGTCTTTCCAGTTTCATCTGAATGTCAGCAGAATCGAAAAATTTTTTTCCTGACTAATTAATTGGTTTATTATAAAATTAGGGGAAATTAATTTTTTAATTATTAGTTGCACCTAAAATATTTTGCAACCTTTTCAGACTCCATGTGTTATTGTCTTAGATTTTATTTTGGTTTTTAACTGGATAATTAATTTTAAGGTAATGTTGAAAGAAAGCTGTAAATGAGCAATTTTGTTTTACAAATTTTAAGATTTTAGGATAATAAGGGAGTATGTTATGAAAAATAAAAATATAAATTACATAATGTCAATACTTACAGTATTGTTATTGCTGCCATTAATAAATTTTAATCTTTATAGTGACGGCGGAGAAGGAGAAGGGCACGGCCACGGGCATGGACACGGCAACGGCGAGGGTGACAGTACCGTCCAGGTCATCGGTTTAATATCGGCGATAACTTCGAATTCGATTACCGTTGACAGCACTTCCTTCACGGTTGACAGCAACACGAAGGTCGAAGCGGAAGACAGGCATTTTACCTTTGATTCCCTAAAATCAGGCGATTCCGTTGAAGTTAAGGGAGAATATAAGGACAGTGTTCTTTTTGCTTCTGAAATAAAATTATTGAATAAAGAAACCGAACATGGGCATGAACATTCGGGCTTTTCTCTTTCAGGCATTATCTCTGCATTGACCGATTCGAGCCTTACCGTTGACGGGAAAAATATCTTTTTAACCGATTCGACAATTTATAAATTTGAAGAAAGAGATTCAGCCTCTAAATCCGACCTTAAAACCGGCGAGAAAGTCGAAGTTGAAGGATATAAAATTGATAGCAGTTATTATGCAATGTTTATTATTATTGCAGACAGTTCCCATAATTCTCATCATGATATGCGTGAGTTTGAAATAACAGGCAAAATTCTTTCGATTGATTCGAATTCATTCACTGTTGACACCCTCACAATCGGAGTGGATTCAAACACTCAAATCGAAAAAGAGCATGTTGGAAAGATTAATTTCAGCGACCTGAAAGCAGGTGATTCGGTCGAAGTTGGGGGTATTGTTGACAGCAACACATACATTGCCCGTCAAATACATGTCATTACAAATGAACAGGTGCATATCGAGGTTAAAGGCATTATAACCAATGTCAGCGACAGTACTATTGTAGTTAATGACACCACTTTTGAAATTAACAATGATACAAAAATTACCCAGGAAGGCAAAGGCAGGGTTGACAAATCGGCTCTTAAAGACAGTGAGTTTGTTAATATCAATGCAACGCTTGAGGACAGTATCTATATAGCCAATAGCATCGAAATAAAGGAATCCGAACATGATTCTGTTTCATATTTTGAATTAGAGGGTTTAATCACTTCTATCAGCAGTAACACGATTACAGTGAACGGCGATTCATTCGAAGTTGATTCAAACACAGTCATTAAAAAAGGTGATTCCGTGATTACTCCCGGCGATTTAACCGTCGGCATGAAAATCGAAGTCCAGGGAAAAATTATCAACGGCGATAAGATAGCAAGTAAAATCGAAGTCATTGTCGAAAAGCCGGAAAACGAGGATATTAAAGGAGAAATAACCGCTATTGCCGACAGCACCATTACGGTTGACAATACATTAATCGTCGTAACTTCGGACACAAAGATATATGATAAAAATGACAGTGCCATTCAATTTTCAGCCCTCGACACGGGTAATTTTGTCAAAGTCAGGCTCAGTATAGTGAATGACACGAACTATGCCCTGCAAATTAACCTTGTGCAGAAGCATAATAATCATCATGACAGCGACGAAGTGTCTGATGTTGAAATGGTAGAAACCGGCCATTTATCCGCAAACAATAATGATTATATCGTTGACGCAAATACTCAGGTTTACGATAATTCGGGGAGACAAATAGCATATAGCGACCTGAAACAAGGCATGCAGGTTTACATTTACGAGGATATTAAGAACGGGCAATTGTATGCAAGCAGGATTGATATTCTGCAAGCTATCACTTTGGGTGTAAACTCAGGCAATACACCATTCGACATAGTAACTGAGCCGAATCCTTTCAGCGATGCTTCAACTCTTAGGCTTACCCTGCCTGATAACGGTGCGTTAAATGTGGCACTCTACAATGAATTGGGCGATAAAGTGCTGGATATTTACAATGGCTATGCCAACGGTGGTGAAAACGATTTCGTTATCAACCAAAACTCGAGCCTGGGAGCAGGTATTTATTATGTCAGGCTTATCTACAACGGCAGTTCTTACGTAATGCCTGTTGTAAAAATCAAATAAAACTTTCATCAATTAACATTGATTGAAGTGAAGAATCCGGAGAATATACAGGATTCTTCACTTCATTTTTTTACTGATTTATTACCATCTGCCTTTTAATGGCATTGACTACACATAAATAATTTTAATAAAATACCTCAATTAATCGTCAATAATCATCATTTTTGATATTAAATCAGATAATGGGATATATGGTTTCCTTCCAATTAATTTGAACAAAAAGCATGTCGCAGCCTGGTTTATAATGCTCTCTGAAATTTACCGCACTTTCAGCATCCACGGTCCAAATTAACTTAACACCTGAAAAGCTTTGACCAGTAATGGTTTTAATTGAGATAGGATTGTTAAAAACTTTAACATCAACTTCAGGTTCAGTGATTGGAATTTCAGTCTCAACATTTTTTTCACCAAATTTATAAATCATAAGAGCAACCAAAATTCTTTCTCTGAGACTTCCAACTTCCATACCAATTTTACCTGCCCTGGAGCTTTCAAGCTCTGCCATTTGGAATAGTTTTGGTAGTTTATTCTGAATTTTTGTTACGGTGTCTTTATCTGTTAAGAGTTTTTTAATTCTTTTGTCCAATTCTCAGCCTTGATTTTATTTCGATAAAAAGATAATAAATTAAATTAATGAAAAACAGTAATACAGACAAATGATTTTTTGTACAAACATTAGATTCTGAAACAAGTTCAGAATGATTATATAGAAGTCCCTACTTCCATGTTATTGTCTTTTGTAAAATTATCAAATAATTAAGTGAACTTTCACTCTTCTCGAAACATTTATTTAACTTTGTCAATTCTGAATAAATGAATTTGACGAAATTGAAAAAAATTCAGCTAAAAAAGGTCAGCGAAGGCGGGGCAAGAAAGAGAATAGGCTATAAATTAGCTTATAAGGATGAACTAAATCCAGCCCAGTTTGAAGCAGTTTTCCATAATAACGGTGCGGCTCTCGTCATTGCAGGAGCCGGTACGGGCAAAACGAGAACCTTAATCTACAGGCTTGCAAGGCTTGTCGAGGACGGTGTTCCGCCCGATTCCATTTTGCTATTGACTTTTACCCGCAAAGCGGCTGCTGAAATGATGAGGCGGGCTGCCCTGCTTCTCGATGGCAGGTGCGAAAGGGTTGCAGGTGGCACTTTTCATTCCTTTGCTCTCAATGTTTTAAGAAAATACGCTAATATTTTGGAGATTGACGGCAATTTCACTGTTCTCGACCAGGGGGACAGCGAGGACACTATAAACCTGCTGAGGATGCAGATGAAATTCGACAAAAGCAAAAAGAGATTCCCGTTGAAGGAAACGCTTCAGAAAATTTTCAATCTTGCCACGAACAGGTGCCTTAATATCGAAGACATTTTGCTGAAAGATTTTCCTTACTTTTTCGAGGAGTATGATAATATCAATAGAATTCACGAGGAGTTCAAGGCATATAAAAGCAGGCATAATTTAATGGATTATGACGACCTTTTATTGAACCTGCACAGGTTGTTGAGCAATTATCCCGATACGAAGAAAGAAATAAACAGGAAATATACTTATGTGATGGTTGA
>DAHXMP010000096.1 GCA_027371665.1 Bacteroidota bacterium
TGAAGGCTGTTATCCCTGCTGAGTTTCTGTCGTATCATTTCCACAAAATGAGGTGCTAATTCCATTCTCCTGTTCTTCCTGTCTTTTCCCATGGCAAGATTTATCGGCTCTTCGGCAGCGTTAATATATTGTTCGTCTGTAAGGTAGCCTTCTTCCCTCATCAGGGAAAGCACAAGATTCCTCCTCGTTATCGCTCTCTCATAATTGACAATCCCGTTGTATCTTTCCGGAGCTTTCAGCAAGCCTACGAGAAAGGCACACTCCGCAGTCGTGAGTTCCATAGGTGATTTATTGAAATAAACCTGTGCCGCCACCTCCAGTCCATATGCCCCTCTGCCGAAAGAAACAGTATTTATGTACATCTCGAGAATCTCGTTTTTTGTATATCTTTTCTCGATTTGAATAGCTGTAAATGCCTCGCGGATTTTTCTCTTAAGCGAGTTCTCCGGAGTGAAGTAAAGGTTTCTCGCTAATTGCATCGTTATTGTCGAGGCACCTTCCTTTGTTCTGAATGCCATAATATTTTTTACCGCCGCTTTTATTATCCTCACCGAGTGAACACCCCAATGCTCATAGAATTTCCGGTCTTCAACCGAAATCAAAGCATTGATAAAATCTTTCGGTATGCTGTCAATCGGCAGCGATACACGCTTCTCGACATAGAAATGGTCCAGCAATTCCCCGTCACTGCTGAATATCTGCGTTGCGTAATCCTGCTTCGGATTCTCTAGCTGTTCTATCGAAGGCAGTCCGTAAGAAATCACGCTTAGCACATACAGCGTTACGCCCAGTACAACTGCAAAAAAAGCAATAAGCAATATCAATAAAAATTTTTTCGCTGTCATTTGTTTTAAATTATATTATCGAAATTAATGATTATGTACATTTTGGACCAATAAATTTATCTCCATTATAATGAATTAAATGGTCAGGAAATTCAATCAACCAAACTTCAGTTTCCCACGCAATTTCTGAAGAATGCTTTTTAAATTCTTTAAAATTAAAAAAAGCAGTAACATATATTTTTGCAGCC
>DAHXMP010000103.1 GCA_027371665.1 Bacteroidota bacterium
ATCCTGATATTTTCACATAATCCTCCCATCTCGGAAGCAAGGACAATTCCTTCGTTGCAGTTGTAAACAATGTTATTGTTAATAGTAACATTATAAAGGTGTTTGTCCCATGCATCAATATAAATACCGAGATGGTCAGCGATATCCCTTACAACATTTCCTTGAATTGTTCCGTTACGGGAGCCGTCTTTGGCAACTAATCCTTCTTTATAACAATCGAAAACGAGGTTCAAGCTGTTTTCAAATGAATCACAAACGGCTACGGTTATACATTCCTGTGATAATCCCCAGCATGCATGTTCAACTGTATTATGAATTATTTTTATATTTTTCCCGTTCCATGCACCGATTCCTGATGATGAGGTATTATATGTATGATTGTTTTTTATTATGATATTGGCAGATGAATCGGTATATATGCCTGCTCCTGAAGAATTGATAATTTTTAGTCCTTCAACAATAATATTGGAAGCAGACATTATTGAAAAAACTCCAATCCATTCCAGGTCGAAACCTGAACCGTCAATAACCGGTTCTTCACCGGGATAATTGATAAACACGATAGGCGAACCTTCACTGCCGGAGTTTGTAACTATTGTACTGTCATTATATGTGCCCTGCCTTATGAAAACAGAGTCTCCTGCTTGTGAAATATCTGCAGCTTTCTGTATGGTTCTAAAAGGATACATTTCAGAACCACCATAGTTATCGTCTCCGGAAGGAGAAACATAATAATTGTTTGAGAATAAAAAAGCGCAAGAAGAGATAAAAACTACTATTAAAGTGGAAATGATTCTGAACATTGCATGTTCCCCAATAAATGGCAAAAGATTAAAGAATAAATAAACCTTATTCTGATATTAAATATAAGTTAAATGAATAAAAAAAACTATTTATACTATTTATTCTTTCGTTTCATTTTTTTCAGAAGGTTCCTTTTGTTTATCTTCTGCAATATCTTCTTTCTTTTTCCTGGGTATGTAATTAAGGAAAAGAAAAATGACACCACCTGAAAGAAGGGCACACACAACAACGAAGATTGCCATGAACATCAGATTTTTATTAGCAAAGAAAGGTCCTTCCCTTTTTTGTTCTTTAGATTTTTCTTCCGTTGTAGTAAGCTTAACGAGGTTCGATTCATCGGGATGATTGCCGAGCCATTCAATATTTCCTGTTTTAATGTCATAGATAGCACCGATAACCTGGAGTTTGCCTGTTTTAACCAGATTCCTTACTTCTTCACTTTGTTTCAGGATATCAGAGATAGACTGATAAACATTACTTTTAATCGCTTCGTATATTAAGTCATCACCATGCAGTTTAGGATTAGCTTTTTTTGCTTTATTAACAGCCGGAATGATTTTTTGTATAAGACCGTGCATGAGACCTTCGATATTGTCACCATTAACTGCTGAAGTAACTGCCCCGCACTTTGTATGGCCAAGGACAACGAGCACGGGAGTGTGAAGATTGCCTACACCAAATTCAATTGATGCAATTTCGTCATCACCTGCAACATTGCCAGCTACCCTTACGGTAAAAATGTCACCAATACCGCAATCGAAAATAATTTCAGCCGGGACACGGGAGTCAGAACATGAAAGTACTGTAGCAAACGGTTTCTGCCCTTCAATGGCTGTTTCAAAACGTCTTCCTTTACTTTGATTAGGGTGAGCCGGAAGTTCCGAGGCAAAGCGATTGTTTCCCAGCCTCAAGGAATCGAGGGATGAAATTAATGCCGGTTCTGAATTAGACTTTGCAAAGAAAGAGAAAAAAGAAAGAATTATTGACGCTATTTTCATTCCATTTTTCCAGTTAACTGACATATACATGGTCTTTTTTGATTTTGATATAAATAACTTAATGCAAAGTAATAAATCAATTACAAATATCGAAACATTATTCAATATTTAAAATACAAAATGATTAGTTTAAACAATAAAAATGACTTAAATGTTACTGCTTGGGTTAAACAAGAAAGCAGGAGAATGGTAGAAATTAGTTAATCAGGCTTTCCATGTTGATTTTAATAAATCAATAATTATTTTGAAGACTCCTTCTATTAGCGGGCCAATCCTTAATTTCTCGGCAAAATTGATATTGAACGAAAAATCCGGCAAAAAAATCACTGCAGTAATAAACAAAATTGTAATTATTCCCGCAAATATAAGAGTCATTCCGTATTTTCGCTTCGGCTTCAATCAAAGAGTAAGTATTAATCGTGATAATTTTTTTTATTAAACTGCACAGATAAAACCTTTACCTATATAACGAAAAAAATGGGTAAAAGTTGCAGAAAGCTGTTTT
>DAHXMP010000117.1 GCA_027371665.1 Bacteroidota bacterium
AGTAATTCATCTTTATTTTTGTTTATCGCTTCTGCAAAGCTCCCGATAATTATTGTTCTTTTTCTTGCTTTTATATTCGAGAACTTTGCCATTTCCTCGCTGATTCCGCGGCTTCTCATGTAAAACATTGACTCGCTGTCAATGTTACCGGATGTTGCACCGTGACTGCATTTGACATCGTCGGCGTATATTTCAAGCTGAGGCTTTGAATGAATTTTTGCTTCGTCGGTCAACATAATGTTTTTATTCGTCTGAAAGGCATTTGTTTTTTGGGCATCAGGCCTGACGATGATTTTCCCGTTAAAAACACCGCGGGCTTTGCCATTCAGAATACCTTTATAAAGTTCTTTGCTGTTACAATTCGGGTTAGCATGGTCAATCAAAGTGTGATTATCAACGAAATCGTTGTTGCCGACAAAATACAATCCATTGTAATTAGTTTCGCATGCTTCGGCATTTAATAAGGAATTGAGATTGTTCCTGACATAATTCCCGCTCAATGTAACCGTCGTGCCTGAAAAAATCGAAGCCCTCTCCTGCTTTACCTGGGTTGTCCCGATATAATATGAGTTTTCATTATTGCTTTGAATATTATAGTATTCGACATTCGAAGAAAAATCCATTGCGATTTCAGTTACTGCATTCGTGAATGAAGGCTTGTCGCCGATTGAATGATTGGTTTCGATAATTTTAAACTGGCTGCACTCTCCGGCTATTATAAGGTTTCTGGGGCAGGAAAGAACCGAATCGGAACTTGAATCTGTGATATTTAATAATCTAATCGGACGCTCGACGATTGTTCCGTCAGGTATCAGTATGAAAGCACCGTCCTGTGCAAAAGCGGTATTGAGTGCAGTGAAAGCATCTTCGTCAAATTTTGCATATTGGGAAAAATGATTCAGTAATTCATCTTTATTTTTGTTTATCGCTTCTGCAAAGCTCCCGATAATTATTGTTCTTTTTCTTGCTTTTATATTCGAGAACTTTTCCGTATAAAATCCATTGATAAAAACTAAAAGATGTTCGTCGAGATTTTCGTACAAATATTGGTTAATACCGGCTTGTGAAATATGCTTATCATCGGGCTTCAAAACAACACTAAATTCATTTTTATTTACGAAGTTAGGATTTGAAAATCTCCATTCCTCATTTTTGGCAGTAGGGAAGCCGAGCGATTGAAAAGCTTCCAGTGCTTTTCTTCTTATATTATGTACGGCTGACAACTTGCTGCCATTCAGTTGATTTTCAAACTGCTCAAAAGATGATAATATTTTCGATTTAAATTCTTCAGCCATTTTATTTCCTTATTGAAATTTCAATTCTTAATCCAATCATGCCACAGCTTCTTTTTTAACCCATTCATAGCCTTTCTCTTCGAGCTCGAATGCAAGTTTCTTCGTTCCCGATTTTACGATTTTACCGTTATAAAGAACATGAACGAAATCAGGTATTATGTAGTCCAGCAGCCTTTGGTAGTGAGTGATGACTACAAAAGCGTTATTTGCGTTGCTTAATTTATTCACGCCGTTAGCAACTATTTTTAATGCATCAATATCAAGCCCGGAATCTGTTTCGTCGAGAATGCCGAGTTTAGGCTGGAGCATAGCCATTTGGAAAATTTCATTTCTTTTCTTTTCACCGCCTGAAAAACCCTCGTTTACGGCACGGTTTAGAAAAGTTTTGTCAATTTCTACGAGTGCCGCTTTTTCCTTCATCAGGCTCAGGAAGTCCATTGCATCGAGCGGTTCCTCGTTCCTATATTTCCTTAATTCATTGAGTGCGGTTTTCATAAAGTTTGCATTAGACACTCCCGGTATTTCCACGGGGTACTGAAAAGCAAGGAAGATGCCTTCCCTTGCCCTTACTTCCGGTGACATGTCAAAAAGATTTTTACCCAAATAGGTAACTTTTCCGCCGGTTACTACATATTCATCGCGTCCGGCAAGAACATTTGCCAGTGTGCTTTTCCCGGAGCCGTTAGGCCCCATTATGGCATGAATTTCCCCTGTATTGACTTCGAGGTCAATTCCTTTCAGAATCTGATTCCCGTTAACATTTGCCTGTAAATTTTCAATTTTTAATAGTGACATCTTTTATCCTGTTAGTGCTTAAAATATTTCCGTTCATTTATCCGACACTTCCTTCGAGGCTTACAGCAAGCAGTTTCTGAGCCTCGACGGCAAATTCCATCGGCAGTTGATTTAAAACTTCTTTTGCATAGCCGTTTACAATCAGGCTTACGGCATCCTCTGTTGATATACCCCTCTGCCTGCAATAAAACATAACATCCTCCGAAATTTTTGAAGTCGTGGCTTCATGTTCCACAATAGAACTTTTATTCCCGACATCGAGATATGGGAAAGTATGAGCTCCGCATTTATCTCCGATTAACAGGGAGTCGCATTGGGAAAAATTTCGCGAATTAGCTGCGTTCGGCATAACGCTCACAAGGCCGCGATAGCTGTTCTGTCCTTTACCGGCAGAAATTCCTTTTGAAACGATTCTGCTTTTTGTATTCTTGCCAAGATGGAGCATTTTTGTTCCTGTATCAGCCTGCTGATAATTGTTGGTCAATGCAACAGAATAAAATTCACCTATCGAATTATCTCCTTTCAATATACATCCGGGATATTTCCATGTTATTGCCGAGCCTGTCTCTACCTGTGTCCAGGAGATTTTTGAATGGTCGCCGCGGCACATTCCTCTTTTCGTTACGAAATTATAGATGCCTCCTTTGCCTTCTTTGTCGCCGGGATACCAGTTTTGCACAGTCGAATATTTAATTTCGGCATTCTTCTCGGCAATCAACTCCACAACCGCTGCATGGAGCTGGTTCTCATCCCTCATTGGTGCGGAGCAACCTTCGAGATAGCTTACATAGCTTCCTTCTTCGGCTACGATGAGAGTCCTTTCAAACTGCCCTGTTGCCTTGGCATTTATTCTGAAATAAGTGGAAAGTTCTATTGGGCAGCGTACACCTTTAGGTATATAGCAGAATGAGCCGTCACTGAAAACTGCGGAATTTAATGATGCAAAATAATTGTCCGTCGGGGGAACAACCGTACCGAGATATTTTTCGACAAGTTCAGAATGTTCCTGTATTGCCTCGCTCATAGAACAAAAAATAATTCCCAATGCAGATAATTTATCCTTAAATGTCGTCGCTACAGACACACTGTCCAATACCGCATCAACTGCTACACCTGCGAGCCTCTGCTGTTCTGTCAGGGGTATGCCGAGCTTTTCGAATGTTCTGCGTATTTCCGGGTCAACTTCGTCGAGGCTTTTAGGCCCTTCTTTAACTGTCTTTGGTGCTGAATAATAATAAATATCCTGGTAATCAATCGGGGGATAATGCACTTTTGCCCATTTTGGTTCTTTCATTTTAAGCCAGTAGCGATAAGCTTTCAGCCTCCATTCGAGCATGAATCCCGGTTCCTTCTTTTTTTCGGAAATAAATCGGATAACATCCTCGTTTAATCCTTTCGGTGCAATATCGCTTTTTATATCAGACGTGAATCCGTATTTGTATTCACTCTGAGTCAGCCTTTCAACAATTTCTATATCTTCCATCTTATACCTAAATATTCATTATTTTCAATTCAAATTTATTTAAATTAATCATCCGTTGACAACCTCTTCAAGAGTAGTTGCATTCAACACCTTTGTAAGTTTAGACTGAATTTTCGTCATCGGATTTCGTATCGAGCAGTTTTCAAGCCTTTCGCAGGATAAGCCATTTTTCAAGATGAAACATTCTACAATCGAAGCGTTGCCTTCAAGAGCATTGATTACATCCATCAACGAAATATCTTTTGCCTTTTTGCTGAGAACATACCCGCCTTTTAATCCCTGCTGCGATATTATCAGGTTCTTTTTCATAAGTTGCTGAAGCGTCTTGGAAAGAAATTCAAAAGGAATTCCGAGTCTTTCTGAAATTTCCTTTGCCGAAACCACTCTTTCGGGATTCAAGGCTATATATTGCAGAGCCAATATCCCGTATTCTATTTTCCTCGAAAATTTAATCATTTGGCTGCAAAACAAAACCTGTTATTATACATTTATATAAATCGTTCATTCAGACGATTCAAAAATACGACAATTGTAATCGGATTTCCAAATTATTTATTTTCGACAGGTGTTTCAACGGTAATATTCACTGTCCTGCAATAAAATCTTCCTTCGGGAAGTGAGTTATCGTAAAGTAAGTTTGATTCGCCGCTGCCGACAATAACGGCATCAGGTATATCGAGTGTTTTAGCTGCTTGTTTTGCTCTCTGTACTGAAATTTTTTTATTAACTTCAACATCTCCGATGTTATCGGTATAACCTGTAATGATAACTTTTGACCCGGGTTTTATTTGCTGTTTTATATAATTAAGCATTTTCAGATGTTCTTTCAAAAGATTTGTCTTTCCAAAATCGAAAAGGATGAGACTGTAATAGTCAATATCTTTGCCTGTCAATCCTTCTTTTTTCTTTTTTTCTAAAGTTATTTTTTCTACTGGAATTTTCATTTGGACGGATTGTGCGGCATTTCCAAGGGAGTCTTCAACATTTAACGTGAAGGTCAGTTCGCTACTCTTTGCAAACTTTTGTATATCTTCCTTAACAGGTGACCAATCAATATAATTTGGTAGAGAAGCTTTCCCGTTTATGATTTTTACGGGATTGCCTCTGCTTTCAATATTAAGGCTCCATTTGCTTATTCCTTCTGGTAGTGTGGCTTTAGGATAAAAACGGAACTTTGTTTTTTCGGGCAATGATATTGTATCGAGAGTAAGCAGAGGTTCAAGTATTGAATTGTCGGAAGGAACAATCTCGACACGCCTGTTTTCCTGGATGCCTCCCGGTTCTTTTGGATTTGAATAATCATCTGGCAGGTTTCTTGCTTTTATTATAATCTGTTTTTTGGGAATATCCCAAACCTGCATAAGATAGTCTCCGACTGCTTCAGCCCTTTGCCTCGATAAATTTTTATTATGATATTCATCACCTTCATCTGAATTTGTGCCGGTTAATTTTATTTTAATTTCCGGATTGTCCCTAAGTTTTTTTCCTACCAGGTTTAATAATTGGTAGTAAGTTCCGAGAGCATCGAGATGATGAAGAGAATTAATATTAAATTCATTTGCTTCCCCGCTTGTGAGTTTAATGTACTTGTCGGGAATTTCTGCCGAGTTTTCATCGAAGAAAATATAATTCAGCAGAGGCCTCAGGTTAAGGGTAACGTAATCTTCTATTTTCAAATCAAGCTTTTTCTTTTCGACATTGTTGCTGTCGAGCTGTATTACGGTGATATCAACAGATGGTTTTTCAATAACCGGCTGTTGTGGCTCTTTCGGTTCCGGGGGAGGCAGTGGGGGAACCGGCGGGGGAGGAACCTCATATACCATGCTCCTTTTTAATTCCAATCCGAATCTTAGTGTATGAATGTGCCAGCTAAGCCCGCTCGAAACGGGCATGAAGTCATAAGTATAAATTACTTGTGGCTCTAAATGCCATTTGTTTTTTTTATCGAGAGGAAGGCTATAACCTAAGCCGATATTGAGTCCTGTATGAAAACTTTTTGTATAGGGAATTATCGAATCAGACTCGTTTCTCGTTCTTTTTCCGTTGTTAAAAGTACCCCTGTTAGCCGGCTCGGTTAAATTTTCAACATAATCATAATGGCTTCCAAGAAGAAATCCTAAGTTCAATCCTGCATATACCGTAAAGTTTTTGAATAAATTATAGCCCACCGAAGGTGTTAATGATATTAAATGTAATTTTGAAGCTAATATATATTCAAATTTGCCTTTTTCTGATTTGCCGTCAATGACAAGATTTATCGCTTCCTGCTGTGTTAATTCACCTGAAATATAATTATAGTTTAAGCCGGCGTTTAATGATAATAACGAATCAAAAGGGTAGTGGTAATTAATTCCGATGGATAAGGCTCCCCCTGTACCGCCGTTAAACTTCGGACAACACATAGGAACATTTCCCAGCTTTATAAATTTTGCAGAATGAATGGATGGTCCGTAATTAAAAGAAATACCTGCTTCCGGTTCGGATTCTTTCACCTTGAGCTGAGTTTCAGTCAGTCTGAGCGGAGTCGAAGACCCCAGAGAATCTTCAACAGAAGCATATAGGAATCCGTTCAAAATGATTATTGATATTAATGATAGTACAATACGAGCCATCAAACAGGAAAAAAAGATTAAAAAATAAATTTAGCAAAAATAATGAATTATTTTTCAATGATGTCATTCCTGCGAAATCAGGAATTTCCTGTGGATTAGGTTTAAGAGTTTAAATAAATCCTTTTTAGCAACCATTTTAAATTTTATAATTTAAAGTTAAAATCCTTTTTATACTTCTAAAAATTTGATTAAATTGAAAAATTGTATTTATTAATGTTTACGAGGAGTTGTTCTTATGAAGAAATTGTACGTTCCGATTTTCTTTACTCTGTGTTTATTAATAGTATTCGTGCAGTCTTATGGGCAAAAGCCTGCCAGGGATAAAGGAATTTTCGAGGAACATAAAAATGAATTTTTCGATTCGATTAAAAAATCAGTGAATGAATTTAATAATCCTAAAAAGCCGGAAAAGAAAGAATTTAAGATGGATTTTTCAGGTTATAAACTTCCAAAAGATACGAGTGAATTTATAACTTACAAACATACTCCACCTATTTCCCAAGGATGGACAGGTACATGCTGGTGCTTTAGTGGTACTTCATTTCTTGAATCGGAAGAGTTGAGGCTATATAATAAGGAAATCAAATTTTCCGAAATGTTTACGGTTTATTGGGAGTATATAGAAAAAGTGAGACGTTTCGTAAGTGAAAGGGGAAATTCGGCATTCGGCGAAGGCTCCGAATGTAATGCAGTTCTCAGGATTTGGAAGGAGTACGGATGTGTTCCTGAATCGGCTTATACGGGCTTACTGTCGGGGCAAAAATTTTATGACCACCACATTATGTTCGACGAACTTAACAAATACCTTCAGTCAGTTAAGGAAAGTAATGCGTGGAATGAAGATGTCGTGCTCGGAACCGTGAAAACAATTTTGAATCATTATATGGGCAAACCCCCTGAAGAATTTGAGTTTGAAGGTCAAAATATGACACCAAAAGAATTTCTTGCCGATGTCGCAAAAATCAATCCTGATGATTATGTTGATGTGATGTCGTTAATGGATAAGCCTTACTGGAAAGAAGGCGAGTATGAGGTCCCCGATAATTGGTGGCATTCGAAAGTTTATCACAATGTCCCGCTTGATGATTTTATGTCTTCTTTGATTAATGCCGTGAAGAATGGATATACGGTTGCAATAGGCGGAGATGTAAGCGAACCGGGTATTGACGGCCACGCCGGTGTGGCTATGATACCATCATTCGACATTCCGTCAAAATACATAGATGCAGAAGCCCGCTATTTCCGATTCAGCAACGGCTCAACGACTGACGACCATGGCATTCACCTTATCGGCTATAAAAAAGACGGGGACAAATACTGGTTTTTAATCAAGGACTCCGGCAGCGGTTCGAGAAACGGGAGAGACAAAGGTTATTATTTTTATGACGAAGATTACGTAAAACTCAAGATGATGACATACCTTGTCAACCGCTCTGCCATCGAGGATTTATTGAAGAAGTTTAAATAATAAAAGAAAGAACAACCGCCGTAAGTCCGGCGGTTGTTCTTTAAATCTAATAAGAAATTATTTCAAACTGAATGGCGGATATACGTCGCAATAATAAAAATAGAAAGCTACACGATAACTCCAACGATAATAGCCTTCTACAAAATGGAACCAGCTCTCGGGATATTTCCCTTTAAATAAAATTGCCCACCATCCAAGAAAAGCAAGAACATCTGCTGCTATTCCGACGAAAGACAGACAGAAATAATGCGGTATCATAACATAAATCCATCCGAACAGAACCTTAAGAATAAGCTTACCACGGCTTAGTTTCTCAGGATAATCTAATTCAAGAATAACAGAATCATTTTCTACTGGTTTCAATGAAAACGCGGGATATTTATCTGTCATAAACATGAGATATGCAGATACTCTCAAACACCACCTGTAAAATCCAACAGCATAGTCGAACATTCCTTTAGGAACCTTGCCCGTAAACAAAATAGCCCAAAATGCTATAAAATTTATAATGAAAAGCCATATACACAGAAAAAATAAAACAACGCAGTGTGGTATGCCCACATACAGCCACCCGAAGAAAAGCCTCAGGAACAGAATTCCTCTCGACAGCTTTGCGGGATATTCGATTGAGAACTTTAAAGGATACATATAAGAACTCCTATGATTTGTGGAAGAATAGTTGATGAATTGTGATATATAGTATCATGACAATAATTATAAATCATTTTTAAAAATCATCTTCAAAAATCATCTCAGGAGTTTCTCCTAAGAATAATGAATCAAAATTAATCAAAAATTCAATTTATTTTAGTGAACAATAACCTAAACAAACAGCAACGAATTTTTAAAACTAAAAAATAAATTAAAGAAAAGCAAGTATATTTTCTCTTAAAATTTTTACCCTTTTATTTTCCATGCCAAATTGAAAGCGAATGATTCATGTGGTTTTGTGCTGTTCGGAGCTATAAGCGAGATAATATCGAGTGTTGATAAATATACTTCAATAAATGAACTTACGTACCCTATACCCATTGCCCATCTTGCATGGCTCGACTGGTCATATGTCAATCCTGTCAGAGTTGAGATTCCATCCGGATTCATTTTATCGCAGGAATGACATAATGGGAACCAGTCAAATCCGAGAGAAAACCGTGGTAATATTGAATTAGAAGGCATTTTGTTTAAGCCTTGGTTATAATCAAAAGCTGCTTTTAAATTGCCGGGAATAGACTGAATATAATTACTTATATCTGCAGAGATTCCAAACCTTAAGGTTGTCGGCAGGCTTGTACTGTAGCTTCCAACAGGAGTACTTTCGGATTTTACGAAGTTTGTTAAAGAATCGAGTTGGGCTTTGTCGAACAGGTCGTTAATATACAAACTGTCGTGGCTGGCATGTTTGGCAACATTGCCGGTCCATTTTACCGACCCAATATCCGTTATTGCCGCTCCTATAACTATTCCTGTTCCAATTTGTGCTGACAATCCAAAATCCAGTCCGAATCCCGAACCGGATGGTTGGGAAAAATAATTTAGGTTGTAAACACGATGAACCGTGTCGTAATCGTATTGAACAGCAAGGTTGTTGCTGAATGAAGAATAAGCCTCGATATCATAATTTCCGATTAGGACGTTTTTGTCTCCTGTATAGAAATTAGAAGAAACATTAGTTATCCCGGTGTAGGCAAAGCCTGAGATTAATTTGAAGCTGATACCGGCTGATAAATTTTTCAAAAAGCCGTTATCGGAACCAAATAATTTTCTGGAATACGAAAGGTTGTATTCCCTGAGCCACCAGGTTTGAAAATTTAAAGCATCGAATGAATAATTTTTACTGGGTTCATTTCCGTTTAATAACAGTTGAGCAAGTGAAGAAGGAATAACAAAATTTCCAGATACAACATCGCTTACTGAAAAAGCCACAGAGCCGAATGTGGAATCAGGTTTATAAGCTATTGTAATGGGATTAACCTCTATATAGTAATTATAGATTCCATTTTCTTTAGCAAAGTATCCGTAAAGCCTGTTTTTCTCATCGTATGTTAAATTCCTGCTTGTCGGTCCGCCGAAAAAATAATCAACTTCATCCAGGGAAATTGAAGTCGTAAATACCTGCGATGAAATGTTTGGGAATATTATTTTCAAATATGATTTATTACTATCTGAATTATCTAATAATGAAGGATTCTTACCGATTGAATATACATCGTTAGCCGAAGCGTTCCCTGTGTTGCCCATTCCCATAGTCCTGGCATCAGAGGAACCGAAAGAGCCGAATTGTGCTCTTACCAAGCAGATGTTTACAAGTAAAGCTATGAATATGACAAAAAAAGTCCTCACAATTTTTCAATCAAATTTTAAATGATATTTTAATTTGCAATATGAAACTATTTTCACCCAATTATCAGGCTGGAGTAAAACTTTATTCCCGGAACCGGATGAATTTAGCAATAAATTGTACCTGATTTTATCTGCCTTTGCAAGCATTTGGATTTCGGTGGAATCGAGGTGAATGACTGAGAAATTTTCTGACGGCTGGGTAACAATGCCATTTGCATCAACTTCTGCTGCTGTTAATGATGATTTTTCACTTAACATCGTTGCCCCCCCAAGGCTGTCAACAAAATTTGCAGTATAGTCAACGGAAAGCGGGACGGCATTTGTGATCTCTAAATATAAATCTGCAGATACTCCATTCCTGATTGCCTTCCTGTTATCATTTGAAAATTCGAAATTGACCGAATCGGTGTAAGAAATATCCCGGAAAGATAAAGTTCCGGTTATGTTGAATGTCAAATTAGCATTGACTGTATCTTTAGAACTTATTTCTCCAAATTTGTTATCTGGATTAGCTATGACATCGGCTTCGAGCTTCAAAGAATCAGGCATAAATGATAGCAAATCCGACAAGTTGCTGTTATCATTCGTAAATATTTTAGTATCAACTCCTTTGGAAATCAAAATTTCACCAAGATTACTGTTACCCGATTTATCCTGCAGTTCTTTAATAGTACCGTCTTTTCTAATGCCTGTTACCTTAAGATTATTAATTAAAACATTAAATGGATTGTCAAGTTTTGTAATATATTGAGATTTTAATATAAGAACCGGATTTGAAGTTGTAAATTTATCCCTAATTTGAACGATAGAGCCTGTAATGGGTAATGTCTCGGATTTTGCAATAGGTGAAAGGTCTTTAGAAGGAAGTTTTCCGCTCATATAGGAAAAATTGGAGTTGCTAATGCCAATGTTTAATTTTACTGCATCGGCAATGCCACCGAGCACTTTACCGTTAATAACTAATTTTGTTTTATCGCTTTGAGAAGAAGCGGAGTAAGTACATCCCGACAAATCGAGAACGGATGAAGTTTTTCCGTTAGCCGGCACACTGCTTGTTATTTTGAATACTTGCTTATCCGGTTTTGTAATTGCGGGTAAAGTCAGTTCAAATTCAATTAATGAATTGCCTTCATTAATTATATCGAGGCTGAGACTTCCTGAACTGATATATGCAGAATCGAGTTCAACGCTGTCTGCAAGTGAAATGGATATTGTTCCCTCTCCACTCGAGGTTACAATTTCAAGGTTATTGTATGTTTGGTCCAGCCTGCCTTTTAAAAAATCAGCTAATCCATATGACTCATTTAATGTATCAGAAGTCAAATAGTACTCTGATTTTCCGTTTACCGTATCTTCCTTTAGATACTTATCTTCATTGATAATATCATTAAGCTGGTATGTCCTGTTTGTTATTGGCAGATTAAGGTCTGTGTCCCAGTTTGGCATAACGAGCTGGTCGGGTACCTTAAAACAGGAGCTTAAACCGATTAATACAAATAAGAGAAGCAGTCTCTTAAACATTATAATTTTCATTTTTATAAAATGCTATTATATTCAAATAAGTTATTAATATAATTTGATACGTTGTAAAAATCATGCCATATTTGTTATGTTATATTATAAGGTTATTAAATAGCAATTCAAACCTTGATTAAGTATGATAGTCATTCCCTGCCTTCAAAGAAAAGACATCAAGACTGAAATTGCTTATAATTTATTTGATATATTTAATTCACATAATAACTGGTATTTCCGTTTTACAATCAGGGCAGAGAGGTTTACCTGATTTTTGGTCTTGAATGATATTATTTTTCGTGATACCATATATAGTTCGTGAAATCAGAAGTTGGTTGCATTTTGGACAATGAGTGTCTTCGGCACCGGGGATATTCGTGTTGCCTATATAAATATAATGCAAGCCTTGTTTTATGGCAATTTCTCTTGCTCTCTTTAGAGTTACAAGGCTTGTCGCCGGTTTACCGGAAAATTTATAATGAGGATAGAATCTGCTGAAATGAAGCGGAATATCTGGAGATAACGAATAAATAAAATCGCATAATTTTTCAATATCATCATCGGAATCATTTTCGCCCGGGATGATGAGATTTATAATTTCCATATGAATTTTTTCTTTCATGTCTGCTACCCTTTTGATTGAGTCGAGAACAGGCTGAAGCTCACCCCCGGATATTTTTCTATATTTTTTGTCATCCATGAATTTCAGGTCAATATTAATTGCCTGGAGCAGGTTTTCTTTATCTATCAAATCAAATGTTTCCTTTGAAAAAAATCCGTTCGATACGAAGACATGAAATATATTTTCTGTCTTTTTATTTTTCCTGCAGGCGTGAATAGTATCCCTTGCATATTCAAAAAATATTGTTGGTTCTGAATAGGTATAAGCGATGCCGTCGAGCCTATAAAGTGATGCATATTCTGCAATATGCCCGGGTTTCAGGATATTCATTCTTAGAGCCTCGTCGGAATAATTTTTCACTGCCTGGGACAACTGCCAGTTCTGACAGTTCATACATTTGAAATTGCAGCCAGGAGTTCCGAAAGATAAAACCTTGCTGGCAGGTTTGAAATGATAAAACGGCTTTTTCTCGATTGGGTCAACTGCTAATCCTTCGGTTCTTCCCCATGACATTGTGAACAGTTCACCGTCTATGTTTTTTCTCAGCAAACATGTTCCTACATTTCCCTCTTTTATATCGCAATAATGAGAACATAATTTACAATGGGTTTCTTTATTTCCATTCGAACTCTTGTCATAGAGAATGGCAGGATGTGAATATAAATCATGTTCATAATATTTTGACATAATCCTTTGATTCAGAATATATGATACTATATATTTTATTATTTATCTTCAAAAATTATATAAATAAATTTATTCATTAGAATGATAATCATTATATTTATTTTTGAGTTTTCTCAAATTCCTAATAAATAAATTTTTTTACAGATGACAGTTAAGAAAAACAGCCTGAATAATAAAGAAAGTATGGAACAAGACTTTTCAAATGTCAGGGCTGTCCTGTCAGGTGATAAAGCGGCATTCAAGCCCCTGCAAAAGAAATATCAGAAAATCATATCTTCTTTAATCAGAAGAATGATAAAAGATGAAGATGATGTACAAGACCTGACATTTGAAAAGTCTTGTTCCATACTTTCTTTA
>DAHXMP010000124.1 GCA_027371665.1 Bacteroidota bacterium
GAAAGAAAGAAAAATAAAAAAAGCCCTCTGCTTTTGTATTACTGAGGGCTTTAGGTTGTTATTTTTATTTATCAATTTGATACTTCTTTTTTTACAATCTTTTTGTCGAATAATTTAAGAAAGGGATATATTTTTCAAAGAGGGCGAAACCTCCAAACAAAGCACCGCAATATAACAAATCGCCTAAAACAGTGTTCCTGAAAAATGGAATTGCAAGAGTATAGCATTTTGCCAAACCGGCTAAATCGGAAGTATAATAATCTGTCATCAGCCAAACGGCAAAATTTGTCAGGATAAAAAAGATAATTGAACCGAGAAGAGAAGCTGCAATAATTTTTCCGATTGATACCTTTTTTAGCAGGATGAATCCTATAACCGAACCTAAAACAAAACTTATATATACTGCGGGCATAGTAGTATGGAACCCTAAAATTATATCGCTTAAAAACATTGCAATCAAAGGAATAATGATTGCTTCGAATTTGTTCTCAAAATATGCCGCACCGAATAATGCTATTGCCATAATTGGGGAGAAGTTGGGGATATGGTGAATCAACCTCGAAAAAGCTGCTGCTAAAATTATAGCAGTCAAAAAGGCAATTCTAATATTAAATATTTTTTTCATCATAATTCCTTGAATAAATTTTTAATTATTATTTTGACGCAAATTTACTTTATTATTTTTAAATCATAAAACTATTTTATTATTATAATTGTATTTTATTTTCGCTTATACAGCACTCAAATATTATTCTTCGATATAATTAATATAAAGGGGAGTTTGTATAATAGATTTAGTTTACATAATGTAGATTATATTTCATTTTTAAAACTGTAAAATCTTTAATATATTATAATAAGTCATATAATTACAATCTTTATTTCATTCTTTTTTATTTTCACTTTTTACTCCTTCATCCTGTAAGAGAGACTTCAATGTTTTTAAAAATACCGGGTCATTCTCGTTAACTTTTTTTCTGATTTTCTCCATCAACTCCTGAATCACAACCTGATTTAGAACAGAGTCTTCATCACCTTTAACTGATTTTTGGAGTTCGTTTTCGTGTTTAATAGAATAATTTTCCATTTCAATATTTGTTATATATTTTCTAATACATTATATTAAACAATATGAACTATTTATATATGACACAATAAATTATAATATTGATTCCTTAATCTGTCCTTTATTAATCACAAATTTTGGTTTTCCCTTAAATTTCATTTCTGTAAAAGGTGTATTTTTTGATTTTGATTTAAACAAATCAGCATCAACTATCCATTCTTCATTTGGAGCAAATATGGTTAGGTTAGCTTCTTCATTTTCTTTGATAACGATTTCAGGTAACTTAAGTATTTTCCTTGGATTAACAGACATTTTCCAAATTAATTGGTTTAAGCTAAGCACTTTTTTATGAACGAGATAAGTCATAGAAACACCAATTGCCGTTTCCAAACCGATGATGCCGTTTGGAGCTCTCTCAAATTCAACTTCCTTTTCGTATAATGTATGTGGTGCATGGTCTGTAACTATGCAGTCAATAGTTCCATCTGCAAGCCCTTCCTTTATAGCTTCAATGTCTTTTTCAGTCCTTAAAGGAGGATTCATTTTATAATTTGTGTCATAACCTTCAATATATGAATCAGTTAATGAAAAATGATGTGGAGTTACTTCACATGATACTCTTAAGCCTCTTGATTTTGCTTCTTTTATAATACGTACGGAGCCTTCCGTGCTTATATGAGATGCATGATAACGCCTGTTACCGCAGTACTGAGCCAGCATAATATCCCGCGATAAAATTATTTCCTCTGCAACTGAGGGATAGCCTTTTAAGCCGAGCTTGGTAGATACCATTCCTTCGTTCATGGCAAAGTCTTCAGTCAGTGAATGGTCCTCGCAATGCTGGGATAACAATAAATCCTTAGTAGCAGCATACTCGAATGCTCTTTTCATAATATTCGGATTCGATACGGCAATCCCGTCATCCGTGAATATTACAACTCCATAATCGTTGAGTTCAAGCATTGGCGATAACAATTTACCTTCTCTTTTTACTGTAATTGCCGCTGACGGATAAACCTCGGTCAGCAAACCTTCAGATTTGTTTTTAATGAATTCGACGACGGTCGGATGGTCAATTGCAGGTTCTGTGTTCGGCATACAGCATACACCCGTGAATCCCCCGTTTGCCGCAGCCTCACATCCGGAGCGAATATCTTCTTTGTACTCGAATCCCGGTTCGCGAAGATGCACGTGCATATCGAAAAAGCCCGGAGCAGCAACGAATTTTTCGGATTGAATTACTTTTGTCTTCGAGTCAATCTTTGCTTCCTTTTCAGAGCAATGCTCGATGATTCCGTCCTTAACCCATAAATTGACGACCTTGTCAATTTTCTGTGCCGGGCTGATTAATCTTATTTTTTTGAAATAGTGGTTCATTTAT
>DAHXMP010000128.1 GCA_027371665.1 Bacteroidota bacterium
AAATCTTATTGATTATGCCTATTCTGTTTACAAATATTAGTTCTCTCGTTACCGTCAAATCAAACGGCTCGCTGAAAAAGTGTGGCAGTGAGATGTCCGAAATTGGCGAGATTAAAGACGGGGCAATACTTTTCGGCGGAAAAATTTTATGGACGGGAAAAACTGCAGAAGCCATATCACTTGTTGCATCCGGTGAAATTAAGCCTGACGGAATAATGAATCTTAAGGGGAAAACGGTTCTCCCGGGCTTTGTTGATTCGCATACTCACATCGTTTTTGCAGGAGATAGGAGCGATGAATTTGCAAAGAGGCTTCGGGGTGCAACGTATCGGGAAATAGCATCGGAAGGAGGAGGCATACTTGCGACAGTAAATGCAGTCAGGAAAGCATCTTTTGAAGAGCTTGTAAAGAATGGCTACAAAATAGCCATGAGTGCCATTCACCACGGTACGACGGCTATCGAAATTAAAAGCGGTTATGGGTTGGATTTGCAGAATGAAATTAAAATGCTCGAAGCAATAAAGAAATTGAAGGAAATGCTTCCAATAACGGTCAAAGCCACTTTTCTCGGGGCGCATGATTTTCCGCCTGAATACAAGGATGAACACGATAAATATGTTGACATTATTTGCAAGGAAATGCTTCCGGCAGTTGCCGAACAGAAACTGGCTGATTATTGCGATGCTTTCGTTGACGAGGGATATTATACGATTGAGCAGGGAGAAAGGATATTCAGGACTGCACTCGATTTAGGATTGAAGCTGAAAGTCCATGCAGACGAGCTTGCTGACGTATCGGCTGCATCTCTTGCGGCGAGGATGGGTTCTATTTCTGCCGACCATCTGTTGTTCGTATCTGATGAGGGAATCGAAGACATGAAGCGGGCGGGAACAATAGCAACACTTCTGCCTGGGACGGCTTATTTTATCAGGCTCCCTTATGCTCCTGCAAGGAAGATGCTCGACAAAGGGCTTGCTGTAGCTCTTGCGACGGACTGCAATCCCGGTTCCTGCTTCACTGAAAACATGCAAATGATTCTGTCTCTTGCGGTAATTAATATGAAAATGACAGCGGAAGAAGCCATATCTGCCGCTACTCTGAATGCCGCCGCTGCACTCGAGTTGTCGGACAGAATGGGTTCACTTGAACCCGGAAAAGAAGCGAATTTCATTGTTTGCAATACACCTTCCTACACTGATATATTCTATCACTTTGGAGTCAATCACGTAAGTGAAGTGTGGATGAGAGGAGAGATGGTAATTACTAATGACTAATTTCTAATGTCTAATTTTTTATAATATTTTAAAATGGAGAACAATATGAAAGCATTAAAAATTATACTAATTATTCTTGTTTCACTTTTTGCTCTTTTCGTAATTGTAGGGCTGTTGCTGCCTTCTAAGATTTCAATGGAAAGGAAAATCACGATTAATGCTCCGCCGGCAGTCGTTTATGATTTGCTAAACGATTTGCATAATTTCAAGGCATGGTCCCCGTTTGCAAGTATGGATACAACTATGCTAATTACATATACCGGCGAAAAAGGTGCCGGTGCAACTTACAGGTGGACAAGCAAAGGAGAAACAGGCAATGGATTGATGACAATTACCGAATCAGTACCGAACAAATTAATCAGATGTCAACTCGATTTTGAGAAAGAAGGAACAAGTTTCGCAGATTGGAAGATAGGGGATGAGAATGGGAAAACCACGCTGACCTGGAGTTTTGAAACCAATCTGGGCGGCAGCCCGTTTAAAAAGTATTTCGGCCTGTTTATGGGCAGCATGCTTGGCCCTGAATACGAGAAGGGGTTAAAATCCTTTAAAGAACTTGCGGAAAAAAAAGCTAAATCAAACCCGGAATTACCGATAACAATCGAAGAGTTCCCGGGGATGAAGCTCTATTCAATAGAAGATTCATGCAAAATGGAAGCAAGCGAGATATCGAAAGCATATACAGATGCATTCAAAGAGCTTTCGGAATTTTTTAATAAAAATAAAATCCAGGGTTCAGAGCCGCCAATTGCCATAATGAAATCATTTGAGAAAAATTATAAATTTGAAGCCGGTTTTCCGGTTGCAGATAACAAATTAAAAGCCGGAGGCAGAATTGTCGCACGCAGTCTTCCGGCAGTAAGGGTAGTTAAGGCAGTTTATACCGGCCCTTATGAAAATATGATGCCGGCATATAATAAAATTATGGCTTTCATTAAAGAGAACAACCTCAAAATCTACGGCTGGTCGTGGGAGCAATATGTTAACGACCCGGGGAATACGCCGCCGGATAAGTTGATAACATATATCTTTTTCCCTGTGGAATAGAAATAATAGAGTTTTATCGAACCGCACTGTTATTTTAGAGAGGTTTAATTTTCTGCATATACTGATTTTATTAGACTCAGCAGTTCATTATCAATTTCTCTGTTGGAATTGATGATTGTCATAAAATTTATTCTTTCAGAACCCCCGGTATTGTTGTCTGCCGGTTTGAGCCTTTGGGATTTTGGCTTTTCCCTGAACGGAAATCCCAGAACCAAACCGTTTTTGGAAGGTTTTATAGTTAGAAACTGATTTTTTTTGTATAAGGGAACATAAGTCTTGCAATGCCTTATGCTTATGTCCTTAACCAACGTTTTGAGCTTGTTTAATAATTGATTGTATAATTTTTTTTGTTCAGCAAACTTTGCAAACAAATCGTCAACAAGTTTATCCGAGTCTTCATAAATAGATTCAATATGATTAAATTTATTCACGATAAACATTGCCTGAACACTTCCAAGCCCTTGTTTTTTCAGCCATACATTTTGCTCTTTAATTCCCTTTATATTTGACTTGTCCAGTAAAACCAACCATTCGTCAAGTGTTTTTCCCGAATTTTTTTCGAGATTTCTGAAAATTGCTTCTTCCATCTGCTTAGGACCTAATGCCATGATTTCACCTGTTGATAATACGTACAAATAATTTATGTCGTGAAAAAAAAATAAATAAATAAGAATCGAATAACATTAACTTAAAATAGTAAAAAAAATTTGCAATGTGTAAAACTTTTTATTGACTTTAATAAAAGTTTTATTTATATTGTGTGTGTAAAAGTGGGTAAAAGTGGGTAAAGATGTGAATTTTATATTAAATAAGTATTGAAGCCATATTCAACGGAAATTTTTAAAGAGATGGCATTTTTCAAAGGCAAAGAGCTTTATTCGATGGATAGCAAGGGAAGAGTTAACATTCCCGCGAAGATGCGTAAGAGCGTTTCGCCGGAAGCTAACGACACCTTTACCGTTACTCGTGGCCTGGACGGATGTATCGAAGCTTACCCACTAGACACGTGGAGAATTAAAGAAGAGCACTTTGAAAAATTGAATCAATACAATGCCCAAAACAGGTTTTTTCTCCGTAAAATTCTGATGTGGAGCGAGGAAGTTACTCTCGACAGCCAGTGGAGGGTGATGCTCCCTAAAAAGCTGCTGGAATTTGCCGGCATAGACGGCAAAGTGGTGATTGCGGGAGTGGGAGACCATATCGAATTCTGGGAGCCCGAAAAATATGAAGAATACATGGCAGGAACTGAAGAAACTTACGAAGATATAGCAGCCAAAGTCATGTATGTCGGGTAATGAAAAAGAAATCGAAAAAGAAAAAAAAGTTCTTTGAAAGAAACAGAATTTCTAAAGATGAAGCAACAGCTTATGACTATCATCAGCCTGTGCTTCCCGAAGAAGCGGTTGATTTACTCGTTACCGATGCCGGCGGAATATACGTTGACGGTACACTCGGAGGCGGGGGACATGCCGCTGAAATTCTGAAAAGATTAAACGACAAAGGAAAAGTATTTGCTTTTGACAAGGATGCAGAGTCTGTGCAGCATTGCAGGAAACGGTTCTGGGGGGAACCTGGCTTAAACGATGCCGCGGGCAGGCTCGAAATCTACAACTTGCCTTATGAGGAGGCATGGAGCATAAAGGGGCTGAGGGGGAACGTTAAAGGATTTTTGCTCGACCTTGGCGTATCGTCGCGGCAGCTCGATGAGAGCCGACGCGGATTCACTTACCGTGCGGACGCGAACCTCGATATGAGGTTCGGCCCGCAGGGAAGAACAGCAGCAGAAATTCTGCATGCAGCAAGCGAGGAAGAAATCGAATCCATATTACGCCGATACGGCGAAGAACCGTTTTCCCGTGTCATAGCACGGCGAATCGTCGAGAAACGACGTGCAGCCATCCCAATAAGCTCAACCTTCGCTCTTCGTGAAATCGTTGAAAATTGTGTCCCGAATCACCTTCGCTACAAATCTCTCTCTCGTGTATTTCAGGCATTGAGAATCGCAGTCAATGACGAGCTTGCAACCCTCGAAAGGACCTTATCAAATTGCCCCGAACTTCTTGCCCAAGGCGGGAGGATAGTCGTAATATCCTACCATTCACTCGAAGACCGAACAGTTAAATCAACATTTAAAGAACTAACAAAAAAACATTACGATGATGACAGTGCAAATGCAATGCCAAGTTTTAAAATACTCACAAAAAAGCCAATAGTGCCTTCAGAAGCGGAGATAAGAACAAATCCCAGGGCGAGGAGTGCAAAGCTCAGGGCAGTGGAAAAGCTGTGATTATTGCTTGCTTTTGAGTGTTCCTGTTCGTATCTTTGTTTATTAAACCGGATTGAATCATGGAAAAAACAGTTAAAATAATAGACAAAAAAGACCAGACAAATGACCTCGATTATTGGCTTTCGCAGCCACCTGAGAAGCGATTAGATGCGATAGAAATTTACAGGCAGCAATACATAAATACTTTACCGGAAAATGAACGAAAATTTCAGAGAGTTCTTACGATTACTCATAGAGAGAAAAGTTGAGTACC